>JBFYXR010000076.1:0-4472 GCA_041310455.1 Desulfobacteraceae bacterium
TATGAGCAGAACAGGAACCTGGGGGAGGATAAATGATCACTGACCTGCCCGAACAGCTCAGCGAGTGCTTTCAGGGCCGCGTCTGCCTGATGGGCCTGCGCACTGAGGCCTAAGGTGACGACGGTCTGGGCGCGGTCCTATCGGAGGCAATAGCCGGTCGGATGAAAAGCCGGGCCGATGCATCTGTCCGTCACGAGGCAATCAATGCACAAACAATGCCTGAACGTTTTATAAACCGTGTGTCCGGCAGGGGCTTTGACCATATTATATTCCTTGATGCAGTTGAGTTCGGTGCAGAGCCGGGTTCGGTGATTTTTCTGGGCAGCGGAGAGATGGCAGGGCGTTTTCCTCAGATATCTACCCACAAGCTGTCGCCGGGTCTTCTGGCAAGATGGATCGAGGCAGGCGGGACAACAAAGGCATGGCTGCTGGGCGTCCAGCCCGGGTCCCTTAAGCCTGCAAGGGGGCTGACAAAGGATGTACAGGCAACGTCTGATATCCTTGAGGAGATGCTATATAATCTGTGGGTGCCGGGGAGCTGATGTTTTAAATGCTGATCAGGATTCTCCCGGAGGCATCCTAAGATGATTCGGGAGTATAATCCCTCCCCTTAGGGTAAGGGGAGGCAGGGAGGGGTTACGTTAAGTTTGCTCATCTTTTTCATAACTCCCCCTAACCCCCTCTTATCTTAAGAGGGGAAATTACTGAGGGTAACAGGCAGAAATAATGATGGAAGAGGTAAACATATGTTAGGTCCGGAACAGGCGGTAACGGCTTCAATCTTGATCTGCCTGGCAGGGGCATTCCTGACGCTGCTGGTTTCCCGCAGCAGGGCTGCTGCCGGTTGGATTGCGTTTATTGTTACCGCCGCGACCGCTGTTCTGATTCTACAGGGGGCGTTAACGGTTCTGGCAAAAGGGCCCGGCCCCCATCCTGTCGAGTTTTTTGCCGTCCCCGCGATCGGCTTCGTCCTGCGAATACACGTGGACGGTCTGACGGCAATCTTCCTTATGCTGGCAGCCTTCATAGCCGTGCCGGCGTCTTTTTACTCGATAGCATATATGCGCCTTTATGAAGAATACAGCGTGGCGCGCTATTATCCGAATTTCCTGCTCTTCCTCGCTGCCATGTACGGCCTTTTGAGCACGGCGGACATGATGTGGTTCTTTTTCATATTCTGGCAGTTGATGACGCTGCCGGGATACGCCCTTATCCGGTTTGAGAACAGGAAAAGGGAAAACATCCGCGCGGCGAACAAGTATCTTATAATGATGGAGATAGCCTGCGCCGCTACAATGATCGGGGCTGAACTGGTGGCCCCGGGTAACGTGTCGTCGGTAGCCATGAAGTATGATTTCGAGACGATCAGCGCCAACCTTCCGCAGCTTCTAAGCGCCAGGCCGGCTCAAATGACCGTTGCCTTTGCGCTCTTCCTTGTCGGTTTCGGCATCAAGATGGGCATGTGGCCCTTCGGGCAGGTCTGGCTTCCCGATGCCCACCCGGCTGCGCCGTCTCCCGTGAGCGCGATGCTTTCGGGGGTCATGATAAAGACCGGCGTTTACGGTCTTATGCGCTATTTTATATGGCTTGTCCCCTCTGAAGGATGGAGCAGTTACCCAATCGGCGCGTGGGGGATTATTGTTGCCGTTCTGGGCACAATCACCCTGTTTACCGGCACCATGCAGGCATTGAAGCAGGAACAGTCCAAACGTCTTCTTGCATTTCACAGCATAGGCCAGATCGGCTACATACTTCTCGGCACAGGCGTGTGCATGTCCCTTCTCTCCTTAGGGGAGCAAAGGTACACAGCTCTTGCCGCTGTTGGGCTTTTCGGGGCGCTGTTCCATGTAATCAATCACGGGCTGTTCAAGGGCCTGCTGTTTTTAAACGCCGGATCCATGCTCTATGCAACAGGGACTCAGGACCTCAATAAAATGGGCGGGCTCATGAAGTTCATGCCCCTGACGGCAATAACTGCCCTTGTGGCATCATTCTCCATATCGGGGGTGCCCCTGTTCAACGGTTTTGTGAGCAAGTGGAGCATCTATGTGGCGGCAGTCCAGGGCAGCGGTGCTGCCGGATATATGGCAATATGCGCGGTTGTTGCCATCCTGACAAGCGCACTTACCCTTGCCTCATTCATAAAATTCTTCGGCGTAAGCTTTCTCTCAAGGGCCGGCTCACTGGTTAATGAAAGGGCCGCAAAACAGGGCAGGCTTGAAGTCCCCTGGATGATGCAGGCGCCTCAGGTTTTCCTGGCGGCCTTATGCGTCATGCTGGGCATTGTCCCTGCTCTGGGGTTTTCCCTTCTGGAGAAGGTCATGTACTCCAGCAGCTATGCCTATGGCGAGGTGCTTGCATCTTCAGCCCCGATGACGGCTGGGGCGTTGGGAGGCGTGCAGTTTATGCAGGGGGCAGCCGTCTTTGCGCCCCTGGCCATAGCGCTGCTCCTGGGCGCGATGTTCATTTTAACTTACCTGATCGCAAAGCTGGGCAGCGCCAAGCGGCGCGCCGCCGCCCCATGGCTGTGCGGTTACGCAGCGGAGGCGGACTGCCACAGGTACACAGCCCATAACTTTTACGGTGAAATCAAACGCTATTTCCGGTGGCTCGGCGGGATGCCGCATCCAGGCCATGACGGTAAAGAAAAGGTTAAGTGATAATCATATGTTCGATCAGGAAAAGCTGAACAGACTGAAGGAAAAATTCGGGAAGTCGCTCCTGCGCGCTGATATGCCGGCCGACAAGCGCCTGTTCCTATACGTTGAGCCTTCCGTGCTGAAGGAGATCTGCAGATATATCTTCATTGACCTGGACGCGCGCTATGTCATAAGCATAGGTGTTGACGACCGCCCCTATTCCGGGTCCTTCATGGTTTTACATAACTTTGCCTTTGACAGGGACCACCTCCTGTGCAGCGTGATCGTCCACGTGCCGGCCGATAACCCGAGAGTGGACAGCATTACGGGCGCGGTCCCGGCGGCAAACTGGGCGGAGCGCGAGATACGCGACATGCTGGGCATTGAGCCGGTGGGACACCTGTATCCGAAACGCCTTATCCTGCCTGACGGCTGGCCCGATGGCGTTTACCCCCTTCGCAAGGACATATCCTGGGACCATGTCCCTGAAGGATTTGACGGGGAGCGCGAGTTTCTGTTTGATGAACCGCCCGAGGGCTGCATGGTTGTGCCCTTCGGCCCTTTTCATCCGACTCTTGACGAGCCCTCACATTTCCGCCTGTATGTTGAAGGAGAGATGGTGAGGGGATGCGAGTACAGGGGGTTCATGGTGCACAGGGGCATCGAGAAGCTCTCCGAAACCGTGATGTCCTATAACGACATCAACATAATGGCCGAACGGATCTGCGGCATATGCGGCTGTGTGCACAGCGTAGCATATTCCCAGTCGGTGGAGGCGGCAGCGGCCGTCAGGGTTCCCCAGCGCGCGAAATACATACGCACCGTAATGCTGGAGATTGAGAGGCTTCACAGCCACCTGCTCTGGGCAGGCCTGGCATGCCATATAATCGGCTTCGACACCATGTTCATGCAGAGCTTCCGCATCCGCGAGCCGATCATGTACATGGCTGAAAAGATCACCGGCAACAGGAAGACCTACGGCCTTTGCGTGATAGGGGGAGTGCGCTGGGACATCCCCCTTGAGATGCACAGGGAGATCAGGCAGGTGCTGGATAAACTTGAAGCTGAATGGCGCCCTGTGGTTTCGAGCCTGAGCAGGGACAGGAACATCCGGAAACGCACCATGGGAGTCGGCGTGGCCGACAGGAACGCGGTGAAGACAATGGGCCTGGTAGGGCCAGTGGCGCGCGCTGCCGGGGTTGATATAGACTGCCGGAGGGATCATCCCTACGCGGCCTATGACAGGGTTGAGTTCGATGTGATAACGGAGCAGGGCGGGGATGTCTGGTCGCGCCTGCTGGTCAGGGCAAGGGAGGTCTTTGAATCCGTAAAGATCATAAGGCACTGCCTTGAGAAGATGGAGCCCGGCCCCATTCAGGCCGAGATAAGGGATGAGCTCCCGGTCGGCCGCATGGGCCTTTCATCGGTTGAGGCCCCGCGCGGTGAAAGCCATCATTTTGTCATCACGGGAGAGAATAACCGCCCCCGCCGGTGGAGGGTTCGCGCCCCCACATACCAGAACCTCCAGGGCATTCCCATGATGATCAAGGACCAGCAGATCGCGGATATGACTATATCCCTTGGGAGCATCGACCCATGCTTCTCCTGCACGGACCGTCTTGAGACGATAGATATACAGTCCGGACTCACAAGAATCTGGACCCGGGAAGAGCTGCAGAAACTGATATTAAAAAGGAAGCAATAAAATTTGCAGATCAAACAGAAGTCTACAAAGAAAACTCCCCTCTTAAGATAAGAGGGGTGGGGGGAGTTATGATAAAGATACTCTTAAAGGCCATAACCCCTCCCGCTTGCGCGCCGAAGCGCTACAGC
>JBFYXR010000078.1:0-7806 GCA_041310455.1 Desulfobacteraceae bacterium
CGGATATGACTGGATAGATCTTGCGGCCATGGACCGGAGAAACATTGCGGTTTCAATACTGCCGGATTATTCCACGCAGACCGTTGCAGAGCATACATGGGGGATCATTCTGACCATGAGCCGCAGGCTGCACCTGAGTGACCGGGTTGCAGCAGGCGATCTGCCCGGCCACATCTCTTTGCGCGGATGGGAGCTGTCAGGAAAGACACTGGGCATCATAGGCCTTGGCAGGATAGGCAAGGCAGTGGCGCGTATTGCCGCCGCCTTTTCAATGAATGTGGTCTATCATGACAGGCAGGACCTGAAATCCGACCTGGGCTCCGCCTGCTCTTTCAAGGAGATATTATCTTCTGCTGATGTGGTAGTCCTTTCATGCAGCTGTGACAGGGGCGCGGCCCCTGTAATTGATTCATCTGCCGTGGAAGAAATGAAACAGGGCGCCTACCTTGTCAATCCTGCACGTCCGGCCCTTGCGGACAATGATGCTGTACTGAAGGCTGTGAGGGGCAAAAGGCTTGCAGGATATGCCGTGGATGAAAGGGTTTACACCAGGGCCCAGCTTGCCGGGGTTGAGCCGGGTCGCATATTGCAGACCGCCCATACCGCATGGTATTCCAACGAGGCCATCGAGAGGGGAACTCAATGCTGGTCTGACAACCTGGTTGCCATGGCCCAGGGCAGGCCTGTCAATCTGGCCAGGGGAAAGTAAGAGATGAGACGATTAAAACGGATTGCAGGCATTGCAGCTGTGCTTCTCCTTATCGGCGGGACGGCATGTTTTATGGGCCGGAACACGGGGCATAATAAACCCTCGGATGATCGCTATATCTCCTATGATAACGGAACAGTCCTGGATACGGGCACAGGCCTTATGTGGCCGGCGCGTGATAATGGGACTGCCACAACCTGGAGGGAGGCAAAGGAATATTGTGAGAGGTATAAGATCGGAGGATATACAGACTGGAGGATGCCGACGGTGGAGGAGCTGAAAAGCCTCTATGATGAAAATGAACCAGGCTACCGGCCCGAGTGCGCTGTCTATGACTGGAAGGTTTATCTTACAGGCAAGATCCATCTGAGCGGAGGCAGCGCCTGGTCATCAGCTGATCAGGGGGTGGAGGCCGGATGCTTCATGTTTGATTACGGCTGCCGCAGCCGGATGTTTAAATCGGTGAACTTCATAATGCGGGCCCTGCCCGTGAGGGATGCCGGATAAGAAAGTCAGGCAAAACAAATGCTAATCCACCGTGCTCATTGTATTGAGCGCCGATCCCGCCTTGAACCATTCAATCTGCTCATCGGTGAATGTATGGTTGAAGGCCATTTCGAGGGATGAGCCGTCTTTCCTTTTGATAATACCCTTTACAGGAGCGCCCGGTTTCAGGCCGGTCAGGCCGATAAGACTGATCCTGTCATATTCCTCAACCCTGTCATAGTCGTCTTTGCTGCTGAAGGTAAGGGCAAGAATCCCCTGCTTCTTGAGGTTCGCCTCGTGTATCCTGGCAAAGGACCTGACGATAACAGCCTTTGCGCCAAGGAATCTGGGGCTCATGGCAGCATGCTCGCGGCTTGAGCCTTCGCCATAGTTATCGTCTCCCATGATAACAAATCCGCCGGCTTTTTCCCTGTAAAAGAGCGCAAGCTCAGGGAACTTGATTCCCTTCTCCCCGGTGATGATATTGGTGCCGTGGCCTGCCTCTCCTGTATATGCGTTTACCGCGCCCTCGAGCATGTTTTCGGATATGTTTGTTATGTGGCCGCGATACCTGAGCCACCTGCCGCCAGGAGAAATGTGATCCGTTGTGGTCTTTCCCCTTGTCTTTACCAGGACAGGCAGGTCGATAAAGTCCTTACCGTCCCATCTCTCAAAGGGCCTGAGCAGTTCAATGCGGTCTGATGCCGGGTCAAGCTTGACCTCATGTGAGGCCGCGTTTTCCGAGGGAAGAACAAAATCTCCCCTGATATCCGACAGGCCGTTTTCAGGGAAGGGCGGAGACACGGGGGCGGAAAGCCTGAATTCAACACCGTCGGCACCCTTTAATGAATCGGTCTCCGGGTTAAATCCCGTCTTTCCTGAAAGGGCAAGACATGCCGCCATCACTGGTGATGTAAGAAAGGCCCTTGTCTCGGGATTCCCGTCATTCCTTGCCCTGAAGTTCCTGTTGAATGTAGTGAATATGCAGTTGGGTTTGTTCATTTCCATGTCATGCCTTTCCCACTGCCCTATGCACGGGCCGCAGGAGGCGGTAAGAATTACCGCACCGGCCCTGAGGAGCCTGTCGAGTATGCCGTCCCGTTTAATCGTCTCATAGACGCGGGTGGAGCCAGGGGAAAGAAGGAACGGGACCCTGGCCTTGAGGCCATGCCGGCCGGCCTCTTCCAGTATCTCCGCCGCGGCATGGAGGTCGGAATAGGAGGAGTTGGTGCATGAGCCGAGCAGGACGGCTGAGACATCCTCCTGCCATGCCTTCTCTTTGACCAGTCTGTTGAATTCGCTTACAGGCGTTATCCTGTCGGGGGTGAAGGGGCCGGAATGGGATGCCATGATTGTGCCGAGATCTATTTCCACAAGTTCAGTAAAAACCTTTTCCGGAGACACGATGCAGTCATCATCCTGGCAGAGGATACCCTTTAATGCCTTCGCATCATCGGCATCCAGGCCTCTCCCGACGTTTCTAAGGTACACATCCATGGAGTCGTCATAGACAAACACGGATGTGGTTGCGCCCAGTTCCGCGCCCATGTTGGTGATAGTGGCCTTCTGTGTCACGGAGAGGGTCTCAGCTCCTTCACCATAATATTCAAATATCCTGTTTGTACCTCCCTTGACGGTAAATCGTCTGAGCATCTCCAGGATCACATCCTTTGCGGTTGCCCAGCCCTTCAGGCGGCCTTTCAGTCTTACGCCTGCTATGTAGGGATACCTTGTCTCCCAGGTCAGCCCTGCCATGACCTCTGCGGCATCCGCGCCCCCGACACCGATTGCCATCATACCCAGACCGCCTGCATTGGGCGTGTGGGAGTCCGTCCCTATCATAAGCCTTCCCGGGACCGCATAGTTCTCAAGTATCACCTGGTGGATGATGCCGGAACCCGGGCCCCAGAAGCCTATGCCGTATCCGGCGGCGCCGGAGGACAGGAAGTCATATATCTCCCTGTTAACAGCGTTGGCCCTCTCAAGGTCCTCCCTTGCGCCCCTGTCTGCCGTGATCAGGTGATCGCAGTGGATCGTCGCATCCACATGGGTTTTTTTCTGCCGGGACTGCATGAACTGCAGCATGGCCATCTGTGCGGTCGCGTCCTGCATGGCCACCCTGTCGGGGTAGAGCTTGATCTGGTCCTTGCGTGGCGTTAACAACTTACCTGAAGTGTCTTCTGCCTCATGGAGAAAGAGTATCTTCTCCGCATAGGAAAGCCCCCTGCCGAGAAGCCTGCGCTTAGTCTCAAATATCTTTTGCGCATTGTCTATATTAAATGATTTTCTCATGTCTATTCCTTGTTATAAAGCCTTCAGTGCGCTGTAACCTAGTCGATATGCCTGATATTTTCAATAGAATTTCGTATGCCCATAATTATAGTACAAAACGCATTGTGAGTATCAGGATAAAACCTGCTTAAATTAAATATTATATTGACATATTTATTAATATTAGCTTATTTATTTTATCGAAAAAGAGATTGTTTCGGTTTATGTTATTGATATAACACCGCACAAATATTAAGGAGTTAATATAATGAAAATTGATAAAGCGAATTATAAGCCGGCAAAGCAACATACGATTTTAACCACCGGAGAAGTAATTAAAATGCTGCGCGAATTAAAAGGATGGACTCAAGAGGAATTATCAAAATATTGCGCTATCAATGCAAAAAATATCAGTATGCTTGAAAACGATAGATTAGAAATCGGTAAAAAAAGGTCAGAGCAACTTGCCAAGGCATTTAATGTACACCCTGCTATGATTATGTTTCCGGAATACGAATCAAAAGAAATTCAAAAAGCGGCATAACACTTATATGGCCTCCGATGTCAATAGATAATACTTGTCCATTGACGAAAAAGGTTTTCAATTTATCCCTTGGCAGATAACGAACCCGGATGATCTGCCTGCAGGGCATCCGCCTGCTGTTTCTGAGATGGTGGCAGTAAACATCGGGCTGGAAAAGGATGCGCGGAAAGATCGCCCGCGGACCTGTCAGCCCTGGCGTTGCATTTCTTTGCGAGGAGAAGAGATGGACAGTGAAAGAAACCGTGTTTGCCCCGTTGAGCTTGCCAATTCACTCGACAATAGAATCAGAAGATGGCTGCAAAATCCGCAGAAGATACTGGCGCCATACATTCGAGAAGGAATGACAGTTCTGGATATCGGATGCGGTCCTGGATTTTTTTCGGTAGATATTGCAAAGATGGTCGGCAAGACCGGACGGGTTATATCCGCTGACTTACAGAGTGGAATGCTTGAAAAATTACGCAACAAGATCAAAGGGACCGTGCTTGAAGGCAGAATCAAGCTGGTAAAATGCGATAAGGATAAGGTCAATGTCGTCGACAAGGTAGATCTGATTTTGGCGTTCTTTATGGTTCATGAGGTCCCGGACAAGGGGGCTTTCTTCCTGGAGCTCAAGAAGATCTTGAATAAAAATGGACAGCTTCTGCTTATAGAGCCCAGACTGTTCCATGTTTCAGAAAAGGAATTTCGAGAGACGACCGTGCTTGCAGAGGGTGCGGGATTTAAAATATATCAAGGCCCCAAACTGCCGTTCAGTTGGTCGGCAGTACTAAGGAATGCCTGACAAGCCGTTGCTGCGGTCTCGCCTGCGCCCGCCGCAGAACGCCGGTCCTCAGGGTTAATTTCATTATGTTGGACGGACAGATCGTTTTTTGAAAAATCAGTATGATATTAAGTTTGTGGAAATTTTATCTTAAAGATAGGATTCTTTCAATTTCAAATTTGATGTTTTTCATTGCACATAAAAATGTGCATCATGCATAAAAAATTGTGCAATTTTATAATCTCGTCTTATCTTAATAAATAGTATTTCCTGTTATAAATCACACCCTGTTTATCCTCAGTGCCCGGGATGGGCTGCAGTCAAGGTCCATAGCCGTCTGTCTATAATAATATTAATTATTACTTGAAAATGCCTTGTTTGGCATAAGAATTGAGGGGATCTGTTCTAAACCTTATCATCCAGTTTCGGGAGCAGGGGGTAAATATGACAGGTCGCAAATTCTATGACATACATTTCCATGCCATGAATCTGGCGCATCCAAATATCCTTGCCTTCATCAGGCAGATAAACTGGCAGCTGCTTTTGCTGGCCTCGCCTCTGGCCTCTATAGCAGCAGCGGTGGGCGGGAGGACCATTAAAAATGTCCAGAATCTTCTTTCCGTGATGGAGAATGATATTGGAAGCTTTCTGATGCTGGTGGAATATTATCTCAAACAGAACGGATTAGTGTCGAATGATTCTCTTGTAATTGGCGGAGAGCGGTTTGCAAGCATTGTGATTACGCCGCTCATGATGGACTTCGGCTATAAAAATATCCTGACAGACACCTTTTACAAGATCCCTCCTCAAAAACCCATTGTCTCGCAGGTGACAGATGTCTTTAAAGGCATCAGGGACTATTGCGCCACCGAACTTATAGTAGAACAGGAAAACGGCAGGATAAAATACGATACTGCTCCGCGGAAAGGAAGGGCGATCTTTGAGGTGTATCCCTTCCTGGGGATCAATACAAAAAACTACGACCTTGCGCATGTTGAGAAGATGCTTGACAAGTACTTCCGCGATTATAATGGAAGCTACAATGACTTCAGGACAAACCTGGGCAGGTTCAATGGTGATATCGATGAAATGAGAAGCAATTATTTTGCCGGCATCAAGCTTTACCCGCCGATAGGTTTTGATCCGTGGCCTACCGGCAATAAAGAGGAGCTTGCCAAGGTTGAATGCCTTTACACATTCTGCTGCGGGAAAGATATCCCTGTGACGGTTCATTGCAGTGACGGGGGTTTTAAACTTGACAGGAAGGCCCATGAGCTGACATCTCCGGTTAAATGGACAGAGGTCCTGACCCGGAAAAGGTACCAGTCGCTGAAACTGAATTTTGCCCACTTCGGCAAACAGAGCAGGAAGAAATATCTTTTCCTGTCCCGGAATGACTGGCGGGACAAGATTTTGAGGCTTATCGGGGAATACCCAAACATCTATGCGGACTTGTCCTATGTAGGGACAGATATGGAACACTACAGGATGCTTGAGGAAATTTATCAAAGTAATCCTCACATTGCAGGAAGACTTCTGTTCGGCAGCGACTTTATGATCAACCTCATGGACATGGAATCCTACAACAGTTATCTGGAAATATTTTCAGGGACTGATTCGTTCAGCGCCAGCCAGAAGGTAGACCTGTGCAATATCAACCCGGAGCAATTTTTGTGGAGGCAATAAATATGGGGACTGACAAGGTCATTGTAACAAACATGGGGGCGTTAAAGAAGAAATACGGTGCTGCAGCACATCGAATCCTGAAGGCGCTGGACCGGCTTGTTGCCGCGGATAAAAAACGGGGGATCGAAGGAAGGATCGTAGCAATCGATTCGGCCCGTGACATGGCGGCGTTTCGCGGGCAGGCTGTTGCAGCCGTAGGTGACAGGAGGGCAGCAAAGGCGGCGATAGACGCGGTATATCATGCGTGCCGGCCGGACTACATTCTTATACTGGGCGCCCCGGATATCGTTCCTCACCAGGAGCTTAAAAATCCGGCCTATGACCCTAACGGTGATGATGACGAAGTGATACCGACAGACATCCCCTATGCATGTGACGCGGGGTACAGTACTAATCCCGGGAAATTCATTGGCCCTACGCGGGTGGTCGGACGCATGCCGGATCTTCCCGGCGTTTCAGATCCATCCTATCTTGTTTCTCTCCTCGGCACGGCCGCAGGGCACAAAACCAGGGTCCGTGCAGATTATCAGAGATATTTCAGCGTGTCCGCGGAGGTATGGAAAGGATCGACCTTCCTGAGCCTTACTAAGCTGTTCGGCTCCGGCGCATCCATGGCCCTTTCCCCTCCGAAAGGACCATCATGGAAAGGCAGCCAGATGGCACCCCGCATGCATTTTATAAACTGCCACGGCGCTAAAAGCGATCCGAATTTTTACGGGCAGAGGGGGAACAGCTACCCTGTCGCGCATTCCTCAAAAAACCTGGTCAGGAAGATAATGAACGGTACGGTGGTGGCTGTTGAATGCTGTTATGGCGCGGAGCTGTATAATCCTGGCGACAGCGACAATCAGCCGGGGATATGCAGCACATATCTGCGTGACGGGGCATACGGCTACTTCGGCAGTTCCACCATTGCCTATGGCCCGAGTGAAGGAAACGGACAGGCGGATCTCATATGCCAGTATTTTCTGGATGAAGTGATAAACGGCTCATCCCTGGGTGAGGCCGCTCTGCGCGCAAGACACCGCTTTGCATCTGCATATACGCATCTTGATCCGACGGACCTTAAAACCATGGTGCAGTTCTTCCTGCTGGGAGACCCGTCCATACATCCGGTTGCTGCGGCATCTCATAGCCTTGCAAGGACAAAGACTTATAATCAAATCTTTAAGGCGCATCAGAACGTCAAGGGAACCAGGATGCTGAGAAGGGAAAAGGACATCCGTACAGGGATAAATTTGTCCGGCAATCTTGGAACCGCCGGCAGGGCTGATGAAGAGGTTCCTTTCCGGAAGGCAAGGCTTCTGGAGTCGGCCGCGAAGGAGGCAGGTGTCAGGAAATTTAAAA
>JBFYXR010000080.1:0-7932 GCA_041310455.1 Desulfobacteraceae bacterium
ATCAGGCTGGCAGGGCATGGTCGGTGGGCAGGCAATGGATATCCTGTCCGAAGGGAAAGACATCGACCTCAATCTCATGGACTACATCCACAGCCATAAGACAGGCGCCCTCATTACCGCCTCTGTTATTTCGGGGGCTGTCCTCGGCAACGGTGTTCAGCATCAGCTGGATAATCTTACCGTCTACGGAGAAAAGATAGGGCTTGCCTTTCAGATATCAGATGATATCCTTGACATAGAGGGCGACGCCGAAGAAATGGGCAAGGGCACTGGCGGTGATTCTAAAAAGGGCAAGAACACCTTCCCTTCCGTTTACGGGCTCGATGAATCAAAGAAAATCCTGAATCGTTCAATCGATGAGGCCATAGAGGCCCTTGACAAATTTGACCACAGGGCCGACGCACTCAGGCAGATAGCCCGGTATATAATTGAGAGAAAAAAATAATGGACCAACAAGGCACAGGGACCAATATCCTGGACAGGATCAACAGTCCTGCCGATCTTAAGGGGCTCTCCATAAAGGAGCTGGATGGCCTTGCCGCTGAGATCAGGCAGTTGATGATAAAGACGGTATCAAAAACAGGCGGCCACCTTGCGCCAAGCCTCGGCGTGGTGGAGCTTGCCATAGCAATACATTATGTCTTTAACACGCCCTACGACAAAGTCGTATGGGATGTGGGGCACCAGGCCTATGCCCATAAGATTCTGACCGGCAGGAGGCAGGTCTTCCATACCCTGAGGACGTACAAGGGCATAAGCGGCTTTCCAAAAAAAGATGAAAGCCCCTATGACGCCTTCGACACGGGGCACAGCAGCACGTCCATTTCAGCGGGTCTGGGAATAGCCACGGCAAAGGCCCTCAAGGGCGAAAGGTCCAAGGTTATCGCTGTCATAGGCGACGGGTCCATGACGGCCGGCATGGCCTATGAAGGCCTTAACCAGGCAGGCCATACTGAAAAGGATCTCATCGTGATCCTCAATGACAATGAGATGTCCATATCCGCCAATGTCGGGGCATTCTCCTCCTTCATAAGCAGGAAGATGTCCGGCAAGCGTTTTGTAAACCTGAAAAAAGACCTTGAGAACTTTCTCAAGTCCGTGCCCGGGCTCGGGGAAAACATCCGCAGCCTCATCAAAAAGAGCGAAGACTCACTCATGACCTTTTTTACACCCGGCATGCTGTTTGAGGCCTTCAAATTCCAGTATATCGGTCCCATCAATGGACATCGCCTTGACAGCCTGATCGATACACTGAAGAACACCCATAATCTCAAGGGCCCTGTCCTCATACATGTCCTGACTAAAAAGGGAATGGGCTATGGCCCTGCCGAGAAAAATCCCATCTATTTCCATGGGGTCGGCCCCTTTGATATCTCCACCGGCTCACCGATAAAGCATGCCGGGCAAACCGCTCCGACCTACACCAAGGTCTTCGGTGACGCCATGGTAGAGCTGGCCGCCAGGGATCACAGGATATTCGCCATAACCGCTGCAATGCCTGAAGGGACCGGCCTTAATGAATTCGCCGTAAAATACCCCTCCCGTTTTCTGGATGTGGGCATAGCGGAGCAGCATGCGGTTACCTTCGCCGCGGGGCTTGCAGTAGAGGGTTTCAAACCCGTTGTGGCCATATACTCCACCTTTCTCCAGAGGGCCTATGATCAGATCATCCATGATGTGTGCCTCACTGACCTGCCTGTTGTATTCTGCCTTGATAGGGGAGGCCTTGTGGGAGACGACGGGCCCACCCACCATGGCCTTTTTGATATAACCTACATGAGGAGCCTGCCCAACATGACGGTAATGGCGCCAAAGGACGAAAACGAGTTGAGGCATATGCTTTTCACCGCCATTAATCACAAGGGACCGGTTGCGATAAGATACCCGAGGGGAGCAGGCATAGGCGTGCCGATGGACTGTGATTACAGGACAATCCCCCCGGGCGAATCGGAGCTCTTAAGGTCAGGCAGGGATCTGGTCATCATAGCCCTTGGAAGCATGGTCTATCCGTCCATGGAGGCGGCCAGGATGCTTGATGATCAGGGCATATCCGCAGGGGTCGTCAACTGCCGGTTTGTGAAGCCCCTGGATAAAAGGCTTATTGAATGGGCCAGGGCCTCTGGCAATAAAATGCTGATCGTAGAAGAGAACATCATGCAGGGGGGGCTCGGGAGCGCAATCCTTGAACTTTTCAATGACAACGCGATCAGGGACGTTTCAATAAAGAGGCTGGGTCTCCCGGACAGGTTCATTGAACACGGACCGACAAAGATACTCAGGGAAAACCTGGGGCTTGACGCAAAAGGAATTTCTGAGGCGGCAAGGGAGTTCTGTTCGGAAAAAATAATCAACTAGCGGTTCATATGCACCTGAATCCAAATCAGGCAGAGCAATACACGAACTTCCTCCACCTTTCAGGGGGAGGCGGGAGGGGGTCTTGCAAGTTCCATATGGATCGACAGATAGTTATCGGAGGAGAAAATACCTAAGGAAAAAACCAGACTTGATCTCCTGCTTTTTGAAAGGGGCCTGGCGGAAAGCCGGGAAAAGGCAAAGGCCATGATCATGGCAGGCGAGGTGGAGGTCAACGGCGTGAGGGCCGAAAAGCCGGGGCACAGCGTCGACGCCTCGGCGGACATCTCCATTAAAAAAAACTCCCTGCCCTATGTGAGCAGGGGCGGCTTGAAGCTTGAGGCAGCCCTGGACAATTTCAATATCGATGTCCACGGCCTTTGCCTCATCGATGTGGGGGCCTCAACGGGCGGCTTTACGGATTGCCTTTTAAAAAGGGGCGCCGACAGGGTTGTGGCGGTTGATGTCGGGCACGGCCAGCTCCACTGGGGCCTCAGGAAGGACCCCAGGGTAACGGTTCTTGAAAAGACAAACGCCCGTTTCATCACCCCTGACGATATAAAGACAACCCTGGGCGGGGCGGTTATCGACGTCTCATTCATCTCCCTTAAACTTATTATCCCGCCCCTGCTAAAGCTGCTTCCGAAGGGATCCTTTATCATAGCCCTGATCAAGCCGCAGTTTGAGGCGGGGAGAAATCAGGTCGGGAAAAAGGGGGTGGTCAGGGACCCTTCAGTGCATAGTGAGGTAATTGCAGACCTTTGCGGATTTTTTAAGGGACAGGACCTTACCGTAATAGGGACAATCCCATCCCCCATCCTTGGGCCTGAAGGAAACAGGGAATTCCTGGCCTATATGAAAGTATAGACAGACCTCTCCATCCCCATGAATCATTCTCTATAAATGGCCTGATCATGAGCAGGAACCAACGTAATGGAATTACCTGGTTTTATTTACCGCCGCGTTTCGATGCCTTAATCGGGTTCAATTTTTGAGTGGGCTTTGCGACAGCTACCTTAACGTGGGTAGCCATATTGCAATTGCCGAATCTCCATTTGGAGGCGGGATCAGGAAAACTTACACAAAATTTGCCGGCAGGAAAATCCTGCGCCTTCTGGCAGCCGTCACACTTGTCTATAATCGGTTTGCAGGTTCCTCCGCTGAACTGGCATCCATTGCCGTTCATGAAGAAACATTCAATTCCTTGCTTGGTGGTTGCACAAATCATGGTTATCACATCCTTCCTGTGTCAAATTTTAGAAATCTCTTCTTTTGCATCTATATGCAAAAAATGTCAATAGAAAAAACAGGGCTTATCTAAAAAAAGAATAATCTCGGCCCTCCCCTTTTATATTTAATCCCCACTCTTAAGATAAGAAGGGGTCAGGGGGAGTTATAATGAAGATTGAGTATATCAACGTAACCCCTCCTATCCTCCCCTTACCCTAAGGGGAGGAAAAGTTTAAACGATGTATTTTTTGCACAGGGAGTTATGTTAAGCAAGAAACCATCATTAAAATATGGTGGAATTATATGTGGAATTATTCTACATTTTAAATTATATCTGAGGATATTTCCCGGCTATCGGCCGAGCTATAACAATTAAACCCGTAGAGATTAAACCAGCTCATGATGGAGTTGCTGCATGGACACAAACAATAGTCCTTTACAGGGGCCAGATATAGAATATATCGACCTGTCGGTCGCTGTTGAAGACAGCCTGCCGAGTGATCCCCCTTTCATGATACCTGAGATCACCTATACCGATCACAGATCAGGCGCTGAAGAGATGTCCGCCATCTTTGAGGGCTTAGACCCTTCAAGGGACCTGCCTGATGGGAAAGGATGGGCAGTTGAGTCAGTAACCTTAACGACCCACAGCGGGACACACCTTGACGCCCCCTGGCACTACGCCCCTGTTATGGATCGAACCACAAAAGAAAAAAAGGCCTGGACCATTGATCAGATACCGCTGGAATGGTGTGTGGGACATCTGGTCGTCCTTGATCTTTCAGGCATGGCTGACGGTTATGTGGCTGAGCCTTCGGATATAGACAGGGCGCTTGATAAACTTGCCTACCGACTGAGAACCGGAGATATAGTCTGCGTCCATACATCAGCCGCCGGGCACTGGGGCAGGCAGGAGTATTTGACAAAGGGATGCGGGATCGGGAAAGAGGCAACCCTGCATATATTGAAGCAGGGGATCAGGATCGTAGGCACAGACGCCTGGTCATGGGACGCCCCCTTCTGCCATACAGGCAGGAGATGGAAGGAGTCCCTGGAAAGCGGAAAACCCGATTCAGGCATCATATGGGAAGGACATTTTGCCGGCATTGAAATGGGCTACTTCCAGCTGGAAAAACTGGCCAACCTCGATAAGGTTCCGCCCCTTGGCGCAACCATGTATTGCTTTCCGATAAAGATCAAGGACGCAGGCGCCGGCTGGGTAAGGGCCGTGGCGGCAGTCAGGAAGAGCTAGACATTCCTTTTCCCTGTGCCCTGCGCCCTGCGCCATAAGCCCATGCAAAGATGTAATCGTTAAAATAGAACTGACTTAACTATCTTTCTGTAATATTTATCCCATCCCTGTAGCCATCAAAAATTATTGACCTGCATCTAAGGAAATGGTATGTCTGCCCCCTATCCTGCTGATCATAAATCAAAGCCACTGTAGCTCAGTTGGTAGAGCACCTCACTCGTAATGAGGATGTCTGCGGTTCGATTCCGCACAGTGGCTCCACTAATGCCATAGATTACAGATTAGAAAACATAATATACAATAGATCCCGTATGTTTACTAAAAAGAAGAAAGCGCCTGCCAAACCTTTGCCAAATTTCTAAAGGCATCAATATTCAGCAGTTCCATGTCAAATCAAATTCAGCCTCATTATTTTGAGGTCAGGGCTATGGATCCATCCCAGTCAGGCGGCAATTCATCGGAATTAATAACATCGATTCGTTCAACCATCCCCATTGCCGCAGGGTCGCCAGGGCGCATTGACAAGGCATTGACAAAGGCATCTCTGGCCGAGGAAAATTTTCGGGCCAGGTATAATTCAAATGCCCTGTGATAGGTCTCATAGTACGGGTCCTGATTTTCATCCGGCGTGTCCGACGTCTCGCCGTAGACCTCAAACACCTTTACGGCCCTATTCTTGCCCTTTACCTTTATTACATCCAGAAGACGCGTTTTAAACATGCCGGGCGTAAGATTTTCATGAGTGGACTCTGAGACCATAAGGTTCGTGTTATATCTCTTGTTCGCTCCTTCGAGTCTGGATGCCAGGTTTACCGCATCTCCAATCACGGTGTAATCGGAAAACTGATTGGAACCCATATTGCCGACGATCATCATGCCGGTATTGATCCCTACCCGGCAGCGCAACTCGGGGAGATTCCTTCCGGACCAGTCCTGACGCAATTCTTTCAGGCGCCGCTGCATCCTCAGACCTGCCCTCACCGCCATATCGGCATTATTGGCTGCGTGGATAGGCACCCCGAATTCGGCCATGATCGCGTCGCCCTGGTATTTATCAATGATGCCGCCTTCTCCCAGGATAATACCGGTCATCTCCGTCAGATACTCATTGAGCAGATTGACCAGCTCTGAAGGACTCATATTTTCGGAGATGGTCGTAAAACCTGCGATATCCGAGAAAAGGACCGAGGCAACCCTTTCCTCTCCTCCCAGTTTCAATAATGAGGGGTTCTCCAACAGGTGACTTACGACCTTTTTAGGGACATACCTGGAAAAGGTATCCCTGATGAAGCTTCTTTCTTTGGAGACGGCCATGCCTATCCCGATGATAAGTGAAAAGAATACGAATAAAAAACCTCCGGTTAAAGTGGCAACAGGCAAAAGGCTGAAGCGGATGAATTGAAACCATGTCAATCCGGCAATCCCTCCCAGGATAATCACTCCGGTGCAGTACAGGACCCATGAACGCTTTGACAAGGCAGAGACACCCAGAAGGACGCATAGGATTGTCATAAGGATGATCCCGTGCGCAAACGGCATTTCTTTATAAAAGGTGTTTGTCAGGAGGCCGTTCAACATGGCGGTGTGCATGATCATAAGTGGCACATCCTTTTCAAGAGGGGTTTGACCCAGGTCGGATATACCTATAGAGATATCACCTATGAAGACAAATTTTTCTTCATAGTACTCCCTTAGATTCCCCTGCAGGTCTTCGTCCTTGGCCAATTCCAGCAGTGTCTGCAAGCCCATCTTCTCGAAGTCCCTGTCCCATACCTGGCCAAAGGGGATAAATGCAACCCCTTTATTATCTATTGGAATTATTACATCCTGATCCAGTTTGCTTCCCTGTATCGATGGGATTACTATCTCTTTTCCCCAACGGACTATAACCTTCTCAAAAGGCACTCCGGCATAGTTAAGAAACATGGATAAACTGATGGCAGGGAAATACAGATCATCAACCTTTAACAGCATGATCATATGCCGGTATATGCCGTCCGAATCTATGAGCGGGCTTATGTGCCCCGAGCTGAAGGCCGCCAGAGAAAGATCGTCGGTCTGCATAAGCGCCCAGTCGGCATAGTATGGGCTGGAGATGCCTTCCTCAACCGGCTTGTTAAGATAGGATCGAAACCGCTCGTATGCGGCCCCGCTTTCCCATTTGAATGGCTTCATTTCTTCGGAATAGTCAAAACCTATCGGCAGGTAAACGGATCCCAATTGTCTTATGGATGATTCAAATCTCATGTCCGATTCGCTGCTGCTCGGTCTGGCAAAGATGATGTCATAGGCCAGCGCCCGTATATCCAGCCTGCTTATTGCCTCGTTCACCCTGGCCATGTCGGCCCTGTCAAGTATATTCTTTCCGAAATATTTATACGTGCTGTCATTAATGGCCAGGTAAAGGATCTTATCTGACAGCTCCGGGCCATAGCCATGTTCGACGGCCTGTTTGTAGGCCAGATCGAGGACCTTATAATCCCAGATATTCCAGATTGAATCCCTGGCCCAGAAAAATATAATGGCAGCCAATAAGGGAGTTATGGTCAGGATGAAGATGAGTCTGATGAGCTTTTTATTTTTTAACTCTAAACTCATATTTTTTTACTAATAAAGATTTGCCTGAGAAAATCTCCAGATTGTTTATGAAAGGATCTGCATTTTTCGCGTCGGTTCCCCTGACATTTCCTGCGATAGCAAAGGGCTTTTCCACATCCTCGCCCAGATTGATCTTGCTTTTTGCAAGCAATGATTCTTCAACTGCGGTCCAGTCGTCGATTGATGCGGTCCCGTTTTTGAAGACATCCCTTACTTCGGCAAGCGCCGTGGGGCTGACAATGATTGAAAAGGCCTCATTAGAGCTTGCTCCGTCCACCTGATAGAAGTCCTTGGCCGACGGCATCGCCAGTGTTGAACCCTGGCTCTTTTGCTGCGGCTTATACAACAGGGTGGATTTCTTTTCATCGGTATGAATAACATATACATAGCCCGGTTCCTCAGGGTGCACGTAGACGCGGATAAAATCACTTACGTTGATATCATCCTGAGACCTGGCGCTTTTAGTCTGTGATCGGAATAGCACACGTCTGAACACCAGT
>JBFYXR010000081.1:0-6824 GCA_041310455.1 Desulfobacteraceae bacterium
TTTGTTGAAAACATTTCACTCTCTGGTTTCAAAACACAGATAAGCGACCTGACCGTGAAACCCGACGGCCCGCTCATGAGCATTGATAACATAAGAGTATCTGCGTCCCGTTTTGACGGCAAATCACCGTTCTCCTTTGAAGCAGGGTTGCATGTTGTTCAAGGCGGCGAGTTGTCGGCATCGGGCAGGTTTGATCCATCGGGAGCCGCGGTGGATTCCAGGATATCAATAAAAGATCTTGCACTGTCCATAACTCAGCCCTATCTGTCAATGGCTGCGCCTGATCTCACATTGACCTCGGGTCTGTTTTCCACAAGGGGCGCATTCAGCCGTACCGCGAAAGGGGGTATGACATATAAGGGAGATGTCGGGATTGCCAGCCTGAAGGTTATTGAAAACAGCACAAAGGATACCCTGATGGGATGGGAGCAGATGAAGACCCCGGATCTCCGTTTCGGCATGGATCCCGATGGCCTTGAGATAGATACCCTTAAGCTGACCGGGCTGGAGGGGAAATTTATCATATCGGAGGACAAGAAGCTTAACATGGTTGAGGCCTTTAAATCCAAAGACCAGGCCTCAACCGAACCTCAGCCGGAGGAATCAGCCCCTGTCCCCACCACGGAAACCACAGGGAATTCATTCCCTGTAAGGGTCGGCAGACTGAGCCTTGACAATGGCATTGTGGATTTTGCCGATCTAAGTCTGAGGCCTCAGTTCGGCACAAAGATCCATGAACTCAAGGGTGTCATAATAGGAATTTCCTCATCGCCTGGGGCAAGAACCCAGGTGGAACTGGACGGACGGGTTGATGAATACGGGACCAGCAATATAAAAGGAGAGATCAATTCCTTTAATCCCAAAGAATTTACGGACATCTCGGTTGTTTTCAAAAACGTTGAGATGACCAGCCTGACTCCCTATTCCGGTAAGTTCGCCGGGTATAAGATCGATTCAGGCAAGCTTTCCCTTGATCTGCAGTATAAGATCAAGGACAGCAAGCTGCTTGGGGAAAACAAGATAATAATAGACACGCTTAAACTGGGAGAAAAGGTGGACAGCCCGGATGCCGTAAAACTGCCCCTCAAGCTTGCCGTCGCCATACTGAAGGATGCCAACGGTGTCATAGACCTTGATCTGCCTGTGAGCGGCGACCTCAATGACCCGGAATTCCGGTATGGCCCCATTATCTGGAAGGCAATCGTAAATCTCCTGACCAAGATTGTCACATCCCCGTTCCGGGCGCTTGGGGCATTGTTCGGCGGAGGGGAAGATCTCCTCAACACCGTGAACTTCGAGGCAGGCAAAGGCGATATCCCGCCGCCTGAACAGGAGAAGCTTGCCAAACTGCTTGAGGCCCTTCGCCAGAGACCCCAGCTCAAACTTGCCGTTACCGGGCGCTATAACAGTGCATCTGATGGCCGGGCAATCAGACAGCTTCAGGCGCGGCGGGCAGTGGCCGAGGCAACGGGCATGCAGCTGGAACCGGGAGAGGACCCCGGGCCTGTGGACTTCGGCAGCTACCAGTCACAGGAGAAACTGAAGGAGATGCTTATTAATCGATACGGACAGGAGGCTTATGATGTATTAAATCCTGCGGCAAAGCCTGTTGACGAAAAGACCATAACAAAAAAGACGAAGAAAAAAGCTGATACCAAAAAGGCTGATACAACACAGGTTTCAGAAGACCCTGCTGAGCTCGCAAAACGCCTGTTCGCTGATCTGGTAAAACGGGAGCAGGTTGAATCGTCGGTGTTTAAACAGCTTGCGGATGAAAGGGCGCAGGCTATTGTAACAAAGATGACGGCCGCAGACGGGCTTCCTGCAGAAAGGTTCATGATCAAGCCGTCTGAAAGCACTGATGATGATCAGATACCGGCTTCACTTGATCTGGACGCAATGGATTGATCAACTCCCTTTCAGCATCTCTTCCGCATGGGCGATGGCGCGTTCGGAAATGACCTTTCCGCCAAGTAGACGCGCTACCTCCCTGACCCTTTCTTCAGGGCTTAACAGCATGATGACTGCCTGGGTCCTGCTGTCTCTGACCTCTTTTTTCACAATAAAATGGGCTGCGCCCTTGCCCGCTATCTGGGGAAGATGTGTGATGCACAGCACCTGGTTATATTCCGAGAGGGATCTTAGCTTTTCCCCTACGGTCTCCGCCGTAGCACCTCCGATGCCCGCGTCTATTTCATCAAATATTATGGTTTCAACGGATATCTTTCTTGCCAGGATAGTCTTGAGGGCAAGCATGATCCTTGAAAGCTCGCCTCCTGACGCGATCCTGGAAAGGGGTCTGAGCTCCTCGCCGATATTCGCGGAAAGCAGAAACTCAACCCTGTCATAACCTTCCGGTCTGATGCCGTTTATCAATTTGTCCGGCGTTTCCATGCCTTCCGCCCTGAATCCGACCTTAAATCTTGTCCCCTTCATATCAAGGAGATTAAGTTCAGCCTCGATGGCCTTTTCGATCTGTCCTGCAACCTTCTTCCTGTTCTTTGAAAGAGCGGCTGCCCTTGCTATAAGGTCCTCTTCCTGCCTTTTAAGGTCTTTCACCGTATCTTCCCGAAGGGACTCCATCTGCTCTCTGTTATAAAGCATCCCCGAGAGTCTTTCCTTAAGACTGATTATGTCCCTGATTGAAGGGCCATATTTCTTCTTAAGCCTGTTTACAAGTTGGATCCTCTCCTCAATCTGCTCCAACCTTGCCGGGTCGTTTGTTATGTTCTCCCTGAAATCACGGAGTTCTATCCCCGCCTCTTCCAGTTCAACCTTTGCCGATGAAAGGATATCAATCAGTGGCCTGAGCCTCCTGTCCAGCTCTGCGCCCTTTTCAATGCCCTTGATGCACCGGGCTACGCCCGTAATGACTGCATCTTCCCTCTCATAAAGGACCTGATAAGAGTCATTGATTATCGACCTCAGGTTCTCCGCATACCTCAGCCTCTTTTTCTCTTCTTCCAGAATTGTGTCTTCATCTTCAGCGAGAGAGGCCCCTTCAATCTCCTTGATCTGAAACATGGCAAGGTCCTGCTTTTCCCTTGCCTCCTTTATCTCCTTCTCAAGCCTGTTAAGCCTTGCCTTTGTGGCCTCATATAGATTGAATGACCCTGCAAGTGCATCCCTTTCCTGAGTAAGCCCGCCGAATTCATCCAGGAGATAAAGGTGATTCTCAGGCCTTAAAAGAAGCTGGTGTTCATGCTGGCCTGAGATGCTGATCATGAACATCCCGAGCCTTCCGAGCATCTGAATTGTGGCAATGGAGCCGTTGACGGATATCCTGTTGCGCCCTTCCCTGGAGATAGTCCTCTTTACCAGCAACTCCCCTTCAAAGGGAATGCCCATCTCGGCTGTCAAAGCCCGAAGAGAGGAATTGTCAGGGAGATTGAAAAGTGCCTCTACCCTTGCCTCATCGGTCCCGCTTCTGATAAGGTCGGCAGATGCCCTGCCGCCGAGGATAAGATTTACTGCGTTAATGATGATGGATTTTCCTGCGCCTGTCTCGCCTGAGATGATATTGAGCCCCGGCTTGAAATCAATTTCAAGCCTGCTGATGATGGCAAAATTGGAGATGTTGAGATGAGCCAGCATTAAACTTGTTCCCAGGTGACCCGGAGGACCTCCTGATAGGTGGTTGTCCCGTCCAGAAGTTTTTTAACGGCATTTTCCCTCAGGGTAACCATGCCTTCCTGAATGGCGGCTTCGCGGATCTTCCTGAGATCCGATTCCTGGTTGATATATGCCTGGACCGACTCCGTGACCGGAAGGACCTCATAGATGCCGCTTCTTCCAAGGTATCCCGTACCGCGGCATTTGAGGCAGCCCTTACCCCTGTAAAGGGTTACAGAGCCCTGCCTGCCGATATCCAGACCAAGGGCTGCCAGCTCGGACGCCTCAATCTCATAGGCATCCCTGCAGTCAGGGCATATCTTCTTGACAAGCCGCTGGGCTACTATCCCGACAAGGGTAGCCTTGATTAGAAAAGAAGGCACGCCAAGGTCAAGAAGCCTTGTTATGGATGAGGGTGCGTCATTTGTATGGAGAGTGGAGAGGACAAGGTGACCGGTAAGTGCCGCCTGTACGGCGTTCTCAGCCGTCTCAAGGTCCCTCATCTCTCCAATCATTATGATGTCGGGGTCCTGTCTCAGTATGTTGCGCAGGATAGACGCAAAGGTTATTCCGGCTGACGGCTGGACCGCAATCTGGTTGAAGTCTTCATGTATCATCTCAATAGGGTCTTCAACGGTGGTTATGTTAATTTCGGGGCTTGACAGGTATCTGAGAGAGGAATAGAGGGTCGTGGATTTGCCGCTTCCTGTCGGTCCGCATACAAGGATGATCCCATGAGGCAGATTTATAAACTGCTGAAAGCGCAGAAAATCCATGGGCGTTAAGCCCAGTTTTTCCAGGTCCTGAAACAGGATCTCCGGGTCCATTATCCTCATTACCAGCTTCTCCCCGAAGGCAACGGGTATTGAGGACACCCTGATCTCCGACTCAACGCCTGCCCTTTCCATCTTTATACGGCCGTCCTGGGGCCTTCGCTTTTCCGCCATATCCAGCCTGGCTATGGTCTTTATCCTGCTTGTTATGGCCGGATGTACACCCTTGGGGAGGGTATAGACCGTATGCAGGGTCCCGTCTATCCTCAGCCTCACAATACTTTTGTCTCTCTTGGGTTCTATATGTATATCGCTCGCCCTCTGATCAAAGGCGTAGCTGAATAGGTGGTCAACCGCATTGACGATATGCTGGTCATCGGAAAGAAGCTCCTCCGAGGAGCGGAGACGTACAAACTGTTCGAGATTGCCCAGGTCAATGGCAGGTCCGGCATACTGCGATTCCGCGGCCATAATGGAGCGTTTGAATCCAAAGAACTCACTGATGAGCTTTATGATGTCCGTTTTCGTGGAGAGTACGGGCCTCACCTTCATCTTGCTTACCTGGGCGATATCGGCCATCACCTCAGGATTTGCGGGGTTTGAGGTCGCCACGACCAGATATCCGTCTTTGATGTTTACAGGAAGCACAAGGTGCTTCATGGCAAAGGTCAGAGGGATCGTGCTTGTGACAAGATTAAGGTCGAGACTAAGAGGATCGATTTTTTTATAGGGGATCTTCCACGCCCTGGCAAGGGCCTGGAATACGGCCTCCTCATCAAGAGTTTTTCCAGGAACATCCGCCCGCTGGAGCTCCAGCGAGGCGATGACATCCACAAGCGTAACTGGATTCACTATCTTCGACTTGGATGCCGACGAGTCCCTGCCCATGACCCGGATCTGTTCGAGCCTGTTTTTGATCCTGGCCTTTTTTACGAGTATATCCTGTTTTTGATCCTCAGTGATAAGGCCGGACTTTAAAAGAACCTTGATGATATAGCCGTCTGAAAATACATTGTCGGTATTTTGTGTGTTCATAGATCTCTGTTTATCTTGCACGCCGGCATTGGGGATTTTATATTAAATATTAAATCAATATACTACCATAAGTATCATGATGGCAATGAAAAATTCCAGGCAGGGCACGAGGGATTAATAAAGGATCAGCACCGGCTTTAAGCGCCACCCTTCCCCAAGGATGCCCCGTTCAATGGAAGGAAAAACGGTGGAGGCATACCCGCCGCAATTGAACTGCTTATAAAGAATTCATTGAGTTATGAGGCTTCAACCCTATGGGCGCCTGGGGTCCAAAGGCCCCAGTCGCCTGAATCGGGTTGAGTTTCATTGAAAAGGAACATGCCGGATAGAAACAATGACCGCATGCTATTCGGGAAGTGTTTCTTCCGGCTTGATTTTTGCGATTATCTCTATGGCGTTAAGCTCTCCGTCAATGCGCATATACAGTATATCCACCATGCAGGATTTTTTAATCTCACTGAACTTTATCTTCACCCCATCCTGATTAAGGATACTGGTGTCTTCCGATACATAAAACCGGCCTTCATCCGTTATCAGGTAATAGGCGTCTATGTTTTTCACGGCCGTATATCCTGTTTGTCCCGCGGTTCCGGCAGCCTTTTTTTCTGCATGGGAGAATCCGGCTCCGAGCAGGATTATAGCCCCTGTTACCAATAAAAGGCATATCATTCTATTAACTGTTTCTGTTATTTTTTTCATTGTATAACTCCTTGCGTTTATTTTTCTCTCCAGGATCTAAGCCCGCTTTTGACATCCGTTGCCGTCTCAAGCTCCTGCTCGATAATAGTGCCGGAACTGGTCTGGATAAATCCTTTAGAACCCTCCGCGCCCACATGCACGCCTACGCTTGAAGCCATACCCGAGCCTATGGAAGTCTTGTCCAGCATCTGTGTTACCAGCACAACATCGCCAATTTTTATCTCATAGGTGTCCAGCGCCGCATCCCAGTAAGCGGTCCCCGTTTCATAGTACTGACCATACAGATAGCTTTCTCCTCCGTATCCGCAGATATCTGCGTCCGGGTCAAAGGAAGGGGTAAAGACAATGCCCCCCAGGATAGTGAACTTGGTGACAATGCGCTCGCCGGAGATTATAAGGCTTCTTATCCAACCGTCTTCCAGCCTGGCTGCAGTAAGAAGCTGGCTCCAGTTTCCATAGGGAGTGGCTGAGACATATTCCGTGCTGTAATCCAGAAGCCCATCACTGTCGGAGTCAAGATATACCTCGCCGTTGTTAAGGATAAGATATGGATCAGAGTTGAAAAGATCGGTCAGAGCAACTTCTCTGGAAGTAGTGTATTTATGGTAGTAGGTGGAGTTTGTAGGATCCTTATTATAAAAAGGATCTTTTACGCCGAACATGTATTGCTGATCCGTATTGCTTTTATCCGAGGCGTCAAGATAG
>JBFYXR010000012.1:0-3165 GCA_041310455.1 Desulfobacteraceae bacterium
TCGTCCAGTTCCCTGTAGGCGATTTCGTGGGCCGGGAGCATCACAGCCTGAGCGTCAACCATCTTCCTGCGCCGTTTTAAATATATCCATGCCATGACGCCTGCCGCGGCAAAAAGCAGGAGGCCTCCACCTATCAGAAGCCATTTCCTGTAATCCGTGGGATAAGGGACAGGAGGCTTGATGTCATTCAGCTTCATGTCCTTCATGTCCGCAGGCAGGATGGAATTCACCTTTATGGTTATCTCGGAGGTGGAGATGCTGTGGCCGTTTGCCTCGCCCCCGGCCTTCTTGTAAAACCTCGCCTCCATTGGAGGGATCTTGTAATCTCCGGACAGAAAAGGCTCAAGGACGTATGAGCGTGTTATCCTCTTTTTCACGTTGTCCACAAGCTCAGGCTCGGTCGTGTGCCAGTCAACAATGCCGAACTGCTCCAGTCTGCCCGCCAGTTCCGGCATCGTCACCTCATAGTCCTCATCCACAACCATGCTGATGCTCAGGTTGAGGCGCTCGGCAATGGTCATCGACCTTTTGTCTGCATCAAGGGTGAGTGATGCAGGCCCGTTCTCATAGGTCTCATGAATAACGGCGTCCTGTGCTTTTTCCGATGATGTCCCCTGCTTCTCTATCTTTGAGCAGGATGTCACGAGTAGAAGACAGGAAAACAGGACAGACAAGAGCAGTGCCCATACAGGCAATATTTTTTTATTCAAATTATTATACTCTATTTTTGCAATCATCATTTGTTTGAATGTTATTATAAGTCTTACAACCTTGCGCCCTGCGCCTTGTGCCTTGCGCCTCTACTTTATTATGCCGCGCTTCTTCTCTCCCTTGCCTTGAAGAATTTTATAAGGTCATGCAGATAATCCCTCCCTGTAGTGACCTCTATGTGGTCCACATCCATGGAGCGGAAGAGTTTCTTCTGCTTATCAAGCCTCTGAGAGCCCAGCATCTCAAATTGTCTTCTGAAGGCCGCGCTCCCCGTGTCTATCAGGAGCATCTCACCAGTCTCGGCGTCCTCAAGCTGGACAAGCCCGCAGTCGGGCATGGCGGTCTCCCTCGGGTCTGCAATGGAAACTGCTATCAGGTCATGCCTCTTTGCCAGGGCCCTGATCTTATTTTCATATCCATCGCCGATAAAATCCGATACAAGGAATAATACGCTCCTCTTGTTCGTTACCCTGCCTATATAATCAATCCCCTCACCTATGTCCGTACCGGACCGCCCGGGCTTGAAGTTCAGCAGCTCCCTTATGATCCTCAGCACATGTGTTGTCCCCTTTGCAGGGGGTATGAACATCTCCACGTGGTCTGTGAAGAGCAGCAGTCCCACCTTGTCGTTGTTCTTTATGGCTGAGAAGGCTAGGAGGGCGCAGATCTCCGCCGCAATCTCATTCTTGGTGCGGTTGACGCTCCCGAAGGAGCCGGACGCGGAAAGGTCAACAAGAAATAGGACGGTCAGTTCCCTCTCCTCCTTGAAGATCTTCACATAGGGCTCGCCGGTCCTGGCGGTAACATTCCAGTCAATGTTCCTGACATCATCGCCGACCTGGTATCCGCGAACCTCTTCGAACTCCATGCCCCTGCCCTTGAAGACGCTCTCGTACTCCCCGGCCAGGGTGTCATTGACCGCCTTGCTCGTGTAGATCTGTATGTATCTTATCTTTTTAGCAAGTTCCCTTGGTATCATGGCACATCAACATTCTGAAGTATCTCTTTAATAATGTCCTCTGAGGTCTTTTCCTCAGCCTCTGCCTCATAGGTCAGGATGATCCTGTGCCTTAAGACATTCATGGCAACGCTCTTCACATCCTGGGGCGTGACATAGCCCCTGCCGTCAACAAGGGCATGGGCCTTCGCTGCCATGGCAAGGAAGATGGATGCCCTGGGTGATGCCCCGTAGCGGATATACTGGCCTATGTTCATGTTGAAGGTCTCCGGGTTTCTGGATGCCTCCACGATGTTTACGATGTATTCCTCTATCTTTTCATCCATGTATATCTCATCCGCAAGGGCCCTCAAGCGGGCGATGTCCCCCGGGGAGAGTATCGGGTTTACGCCCAGTTCAGGATTGCTCCGCGCCATCCTCTTAAGAATCTCGTGCTCCTGTCCCTTGTCGGGGTATGAGACGCGGATCTTGAACATGAACCTGTCTACCTGCGCCTCGGGCAGCGGATAGGTTCCTTCCTGTTCGATGGGGTTCTGTGTGGCCATAACCATGAATGGGTCGTCCAGGGGATAGCTCATGTCGCCAATGGTCACCTGCCTCTCCTGCATGGCCTCTAGCAGGGCGCTCTGCACCTTGGCAGGGGCCCGGTTGATCTCGTCAGCCAGTATAATGTTGGCGAATATCGGGCCTTTCTTGGTTGTGAACTCGCCCGTCTTGGGATTGTATATGAGGGTGCCGACCACATCGGCCGGCAGGAGATCAGGCGTGAACTGGATCCTCTTGAAGGTCGCCTGCAGCATCTTCGCAAGTGTTGTTACGGACAGGGTCTTTGCCAGTCCCGGCACGCCCTCTATCAGCACATGGTTGTTGCACAGTAGGGCAAGTATGAGCCCGTCTATCAGATCCTCCTGCCCCACGATAACCTTATGTATCTCGGACCTGATAAGGCCTATGACCGCGCTCTCCCTCTCGACCTTCTCGCTGATCTGTTTCACATCAATTGCCCTATATCTCTCTCCTCTGTTGCTTGGTTTTCAATTTGTACCGAATGTTTATTATAAGACCCACAGATAAGTCAATATCCTCATTTACGGTTTATAGACAGGCAGCAATAAAAAAAGTTCCGAATTTTTTCTATCGAATATCTCCCGTTTATTTGAAATATTTCCACTCAAAAAAGTAATCCCTTGTCTTAAAATAACAGGTTGCATCTAATCGACCTGTCATTCCAGCGCCTTTTATTATCTCTTTAATAGATATAATTTAATCTTGATTTATCTCTAAATTAGAGATAATATCCCTGGCATGAAAGAACGAATATCCCAATTTATTGATGATTTTCATGATCGGAAACTGCCGGAACTTGTCTCAAGAGACAGAAAATTTCCTGAGATAAGGGGAAAGGCGGTTGCGGTCATCGGCATGAGGCGGTCCGGAAAGACATATTTCTGCTATCAGAAGGTACATGAACTCCTTTCCGCCGGAATACCAAAGGA
>JBFYXR010000083.1:0-2976 GCA_041310455.1 Desulfobacteraceae bacterium
TTCTGCATGGAATAATAATTATGGCTATGATGCTTATGTATTCGGGCTGAGTGTCGGGGTTGGAAGCGTGTGGCCGGGCGAGTATACAGGGTATGTAGATAATATATTGTTGTCCTTCAACAATGGAAAAGGCATCTATGACAACTTCGAACTCGGCAGTCCTGCACCTGTTCCAGAACCGGTCACGCTGCTCCTCTTCGGATCCGGCATGGGCATCATGGCAGCAGGACGCAGATGGCGTAAAAAAAAGGACACCGTGTGAAGGTTGAAAGATAAGCACATACATTATTTTATAGCGCTGGCCTTATATCTATAGTATCGTGGTAACTCAGGATATAAGGCCATTCTTATTTTTTTAGGTAATTAATTCACGGGCAGATAATCAATGCATACAAAACAATTGAAGGTAATGGTCGTTGCCGGGACCAGACCTGAGGCAATAAAGATCGCCCCGATAATCGGAAAGCTCCTTGCTCGACCTGATAAATTCCAGACTGTCGTAGTCGCGACAGCTCAGCATCGCGAGCTTCTGGATCAGGCTTTTTCACTTTTTCAAATCAAACCGGATATAGACCTTAACCTGATGAATCACGGGCAGGGGCTCCCGGAGCTTACAGGCCGTGTTCTGGAGAGCATGTCAAAGACGCTGAGTGAAGTGAAGCCGGATATCATGCTGGTCCAGGGAGATACTACAACGGTTTTTGCCGGGACTCTAGCTGCATTTTATCAGAAGATACCTGTCGCCCACATTGAGGCGGGCCTTCGCAGCTATAATAATTACAGCCCGTTCCCTGAAGAGATAAACCGCCGGCTTACCACCGTCATGACTGAGATCCACTTTGCACCCACCCTTTCTGCCAGACAGGCCTTGCAGAAGGAGGGGGTTAATCAGGAAAAAATAATCGTCACAGGCAACACGGTTGTTGATGCCCTGCTGCACATCTCTCAATTGCCTTTCACTTTTAACGATCCTGTTCTCAGGGGCCTTGATTTCGACAAGCATCGTCTTATCCTGGTAACATCACACCGCCGGGAGTCATGGGGCCGGGAACTGCAGAATATCTGCGAGGCCATTAAAGAGATTGTCGAAAGACATCACGACACTGTTGTTGTTTATCCTGTTCATCCCAATCCGGTTGTAAAAACTACGGCAGAGCAGATCCTATCCGGAATTTCAAGGATACATCTTGTCAACCCCCTTGACTATATTACATTCATTAACCTGATGAAAAAATCCTACATGATTCTCACAGACTCAGGCGGGTTGCAGGAAGAGGCCCCGACGTTGAAAAAACCCCTGCTCCTTCTTAGAAACGTTACCGAGAGACCTGAGGCGTTCGATGCGGGCCTGGCAAAGATTGTAGGCACTGACAAGGAGAAAATAATTCAGGACACAGAGAATCTTTTAAATGATGCCGGATCATACAAACAAATGACCGGCTCCCATAATCCTTACGGTGATGGCAATGCAGCTGAAAGAATAATTAATGCACTGCTGCGCTGGGGCAAAGGGGAAAAGCCATTGATTAGCTCTTTTGAGGAATTCAGCTCTCCTACTGCCAAGGATAGTTGGTTATGCCAAAGACAATAATATATTATCACAGGGCATACAGAAAGATAACAGGTTCCGGGTGGAAATTTTTAATCGAGCTGTTTGCCGTCAGTGTGCCGCTGTTCCTGTTTATCCTGTTTGCCTATCCTTTAATTACAGAACGGATGAGCCTTATAGCACAGACAGTTCTGTCGTCCTATTATCCGTCAGGCTCAATCGAAGCGCTTGAGAAAGACTTCTTAATCGGCAACATATTCTTCGTCGGTCTCCCCGGCACAAATCCATCTTACCTGATTTCCATTATTAATTTAATTATTTCTTTGGCCATGATCATGTTTCTGCCCTTTATGAAGAGAGGTAAAAACATCTGCATTTATTTTGTTTTTCTGGGTGCGATCAATCTGGTTTCCGCGCTGTTTTTCACGATTTATCCAGATGGATTCCCCTATACTGCCTCGGGCTTTTCCGAGTTTTATATAAAATCGGAAATAAGCATGTGGCTTTTTATCCCCCTTATTTTAGGAATGGCTATCCTCCCTCTGCCTGCCTCCATCTTTCCCAAGCTGACACTGATCATCTTCGCCATTATATATTCTGTTATTTTCGGGACACTTCGATACATCGTATTTCTCTATATTGTATCAAAATTCTCTTTTATCTATATGGCCCTTTTATTTTTCGCCTTCGGTCCGCTCATAGATTTTGTATACATTGTAGGAATTTACAGTTTCTATAACAGCAGGCTGGCAAAAAGCCTTAAAAGCAGCGAGTCAATCTGGAAATGGTCATACTGATTTTAAAAAGTTATCTTATTTTTACAGTTCTTGTACTGTTGATTTATTCAATACGTCATTTTTTGTTTACGCTGAATCGGCTTTTCGGTGAGCAGCGAGTCTATTATCAGGATATAATTGATTCGGACCTCAAGAAGATCACTGTCATGATTCCCATGCACAATGAGGAAAAGGTTGCAGGGCAGATCCTGGATCTGCTTGTGACTAACACCTATACCTATGACGGTGACATGGAAGAGCCTCCCCATAAGATACTCGACCTTCTGGTAAACGCCGACTACCCCCATGACAGGTTGGAAATCATGCCCATCAATGATCTTTCTTCCGATGAAACACGCCGAATCCTTGATGAATATGCCGGCCGCTATCCCATTATCAAACCTCTTCATCGTTATGAAGGCGAACGGGGAAAACCTGCCGCACTCAATGATGGGCTGAAACTGGCCACCGGTGAAATAATAATAATATTCGATGCCGATTACCTGCCGCCCAAAGGCATACTGAAAGATATCGCCGTATCGTTTAATGATCCCGAAGTAGGGGCAGTCATGGGTCGCGTAGTTCCGGTTAATACACGGACCAATCTCCTGACCAGACTGTTGGACCTGGAAAGGACAGGCGGCTACCAGG
>JBFYXR010000013.1:0-3160 GCA_041310455.1 Desulfobacteraceae bacterium
CCTTTCTCTTGAGATACAACTACCCGTTTTATCTTACCGTCTCTGCCCTGGTCGTTCTGTTTTTGTTTGTATCCGGCATGGTTGGTCCCGGACTTTTCAAAGAAAAGATAACGGAATCTTCAAAGAAGGTGAAGGTAATCGATTATACCGAGCTTAAAGCGGCTCCGCCTATTGAAAAGATCGATCTTCCAAAGCCAGCCGCTGCCAAGTACGTTGCTCCAAAGGTAGTTGAGGAAGAGGTGAAGGAAGAGGAAATGCTGCCTACCATGGATGAGGCCTCTGCGGCTGTGGATGCGCCCATCCTCGATGAAGTCCCTGTTCAGGAGGAAGAGGTGGAAACCGTTGTAGTAGTTGCTCCACCCCCTGAGCCGGAGCCCGAGCCCGAACCGGAGCCTGTCCCTGATATTATCAAGGACCCTGAGTTCCCCGGCGGATCGGCTGCATTGACGAAATGGCTGAGCAAGAACCTTAATTATCCTGCAATGGCTTCAAGAATGGGAATCGAAGGCAAGGTTGTGGTTGAATTCACCGTGGATGAGGAAGGGAAGATCTCTGAAGCTGCAGTAGTCGAACCTCTTCATAAGCTGTGCGACAACGAGGCTATTCGTCTGGTTAAGTCGATGCCTGCATGGATACCTGGAGAGAAAAACGGGGTAAAGACCCGTCAGAAGTATAAACTTCCGATTCGTTTCATTCTCCAGTAGGATTCAGGCGCCGGTACGTAATATCTGATTCTTTAACTTTAAGGGGGGGCACAGCGGATTCCAGCGTGGTTTTAAAACTGCGCCGGCACTGTGCCCCCTCTTTTTTTGAGAATGGTCTATATCATAAAACTGATGATTAAGGTTCTAGATGAAAAAGATTAATATCGGAAAAGCCCTGTACGGACTCGGCATCATAATTCCTTTTTGCTATATAGCCCTGGGCAGTGCAATGTTGCTGACTGATTTCTTTCCCAATCTTAATGGAAATAAAATGAATATCTTCAGCATCATCATTATTTTATACGGAATTTTCCGTGTATATAAGCTTTATCAAAAATTCAGGACAAAAGATGAAGAATAGTATTATAATGCTTGTGCTTTTCCTTGCCATGGCTTTCACAGGTTGCAGTGATAAGGATCAGGCTAATAAGCCGTCTTTGCCTACAATGGGAAATCTGATCATCGGCATTGATGAATCACTTCGTCCTGTAACTGATCCGGAGCTGAGCACATTCTCCGTTTTCTATCCGAATGCCCATATCACTCCTTTATACCTTCCTGAAAAAGAGGTAATGGAAAAACTTCTTGCCAATGAAATACAAACCGGCATCATCTGCAGGAACCTTTATGATGAAGAGGCTGAGGCCATAAAAACCAATTATCAGCACGTGTTGCAGACTTTCAAACTGGCGGATGACGAGATCGTGGCAGCCGTAAGCAGCTCTAACCCCGTTAACAGTATATCCTATGGTGATGTAGAGAAAATCCTATCCGGAGAGATCACCGACTGGAGGCAGATTGATAGTGCTTTTAATGCAGAGGTGCCTGTTGTAGTGGTCATGACTGCATCCTCAAGCGTAAATAGATATTTTTACACATTAAACGGCTCGTCCGCCCCAATCCGGAGCTACTCCCTTGGAACTACGGATGAGGTTATCGATTACGTAAAAAATAATGTTGCGGCGATAGGGATACTGGGAGGGAGCTGGTTTTATCAGAAGGGAAACAAATACCCGGACCTGAAGGTGCTCCCCTTAAGAAAAGAATCCCCGTCGGCCGACGGCTCAACCGAAGCCCTTTACCGGGAGGTCTACGGCATTACCCATGAGCCCTTTACAGGTCTGGGGACCGGCTTTATTTCCTTCCTGGCAGGACAGAAGGGACAGCTGATCCTCGAAAAGGCCGGTATGACCCCCTACATGCCCATTTCGCGTGAAATAGAACTGACAGATCATTTTATTCAGTATTAACCTTCAGCGATACCGCATTTTCTTGAAAGTCAGCTGATCTTATAATATATTATACATGGCCGGGTACATTCAGACGATTAAACCCATTAAGGCTATCATCCAAATCCATTAAAAAAATATCCATATAATATAGGTAATTTTCTTTACACGCTGAATATATCCATAGGATTTTTCGAATGTTATCCGTTAATCTTATCCTGCCTTATTTTTTTATATAGAAGGAGACCGGGACAATGCATTGGCATCAAAAGAACATCCAGGAAGTCATGGAGGAACTCGATTCGTCTCTAAAGGGCCTTTCCTCAGAAACCTCCCAAAAACAACTGCTTGAGCATGGTTATAACGAGCTGACGGAGAAAAAGAAAAAAACTATTTTCATGATGTTCCTCGACCAGTTCAAGGACCTGATGATCCTCGTGCTTATCGGCGCCGCAATCATAGCCGGAGCTATAGGAGAACTCTCCGATACCATAGCCATTGTCGTGATTGTAGTGCTTAACGCAATAATCGGCTTTGTCCAGGAATACCGGGCTGAAAAAGCGATGGCATTGCTCAAAAAAATGGCTGCACACCAATCCCTTGTGATACGGGACGGAAATCCCATTAATATACCGGCGGCTCATCTTGTGCCGGGGGACATCGTGATTCTGGAGGCTGGAAAGATTGTTCCTGCCGACATGAGATTGATAGAGACTGCACAGTTGAGGATTGAGGAGGCCGCCCTGACCGGAGAATCCCTCCCTGTTGAAAAGCAGATCAGCCCTCTGCATGACGAGCACTTATCCATAGGCGACCGTAAAAACATGGCCTATAAAGGCACAATTGTGAGCTATGGCAGAGGAAAAGGAATAGTCACGTCAACGGGCATGGCTACCGAGATCGGAAAGATAGCCGGCATGCTGCAGGAGGAAGGGGAGGTTAAGACCCCGCTCCAGAAAAGGCTCGCTTCGTTCGGTCAGAAGCTTGCCCTCGCTGTCCTTGCTATCTGCGCCATTGTTTTTGTCGTAGGAATCTTGCGGGGAGAGGAGCCGTTGCTTATGCTTCTTACCGCAATCTCCCTCGCCGTTGCAGCGATTCCTGAGGCCCTTCCTGCTGTCATCACTATCTCGCTGGCGCTTGGGGCAAAAAAGATGGTCAGGCAGAATGCCCTGATACGTAAACTTATGGCAGTAGAAACACTTGGATCAGTCACGTATATTTGCTCCG
>JBFYXR010000085.1:0-6386 GCA_041310455.1 Desulfobacteraceae bacterium
CCAGGACCTTTTTCACCTTCTCATAGTTCGCCGGCGATGTCATTATTATCAGGGCATTGGTGTCCTCATCCGCCTCGATATATACATCCCCGACAAGACCTGTTGAGGAGCTTGATGAAGAAGCGGTCTGGCCCGCCGCCTGCACTTGCATTGCACCCCGGCCTTCCTGCGCCCCCTGCGCCGCGCCTGTTGTCTGTGTTGTACTGCTAGACATCTCGCTGAAGAGGTTATTAAGGACATCCACCAGGTTGGAGGCCTGTGCATTCTTCAATTTATAGACAAATACCGCCTCCCCCGCCGAGGAATCCGAGTCCAGCTCCTCTATCATCTTTTCTATTACATCCATGGCATTGGATGAGGCGCTGACTACAACGCTGTTGGTCCGATCATCGCCCTTGGCACTCACGCTTACAGATGTCGAGCTCTGTCCGGTGGACTGGGCGCCGGCCTGCGCCTGCTGCTGTTGCCCCCTCATCATCTGCTGGACAAAGCCCTGCACGCGGCTGGAACTGGAGGCCGTCTGGCTCTGGGCCGAAAAAAGGTCATTAATAAGATCGGCCGTGTCTTCAGCGTCGGCATATTTCAGCCGGAACACCTTGATCTCCGCGACCGCTGCCGTGTTTGTGTCGATTGCCCTTATGATCTCCATGATGCGCCTGATATTATTCGCGCTGTCGGTGATAATAAGCGTGTTTGTATCGGCATTGGCGGTGAAATCCGCGTTTTCAGAAAGAAACCCTGTGAGGTTCTCCTGCAGGTTGGCAGCCTTTGCAGCTATCAGAGGGATTATGCAGGTGATTATATCATCGCTCGCCGGTATTGCCCTGGGGTCACTCCCGGCATAAATAGGGATGCTCAGCTTCTTGGCATTGGCAATGGTCGCAATCTTAAGGTTCTTCCCCGATCGAACAGCTGTATACCCCTTCTCCTGAAGTATGGTATTAATGAGCGATACGGCCTCATCAAGGCTTACCGGTTGTCTGCTTATGACGGTTATCCGATCAGTCAGGCTGGTTTCCGTTACAACAACCACACCTGCCGTCTCGGAGAGATATCCCAGGATCGTTTCTATGGGGGTATCCTTGAAATTCAGTTCTATCCCCTTCTCCCCTGCAAGGGAGACCCTGTTTATATCAACTAGCCAGACGCACAACAGGACAAAGATTGCCGGAAGCAACAATGCACCCTTTCTCAACATCATGAAACCGCGCCGCCTATCCTTTTTATCCCTGGTTATGCTAATCATTATTCAAGCTCCTTTTTTCGCCTTTCCTTTAAACGTTGCATAATATCATCGGTATCGGCGGCCGGCTGGACTGCCGCCCCCGCGGCTTGGCCGGCACTTGATGAATTAACCGTTGTCTGTTTCTGTCCCGCTGCCGCGGCCTGTCCTGCCTGCTGTGATTGTCCCATGGCCTGGGGCTGCATCCCTGCCGCGGCTTGGCCTGTCCGCTGGGATTGACCACCCATGGCAGGCCGCTGGCCCATGCCCTGCTGCTGCCCGTTTGCCTGGGTTTGACCGGTTGAGGCCCCCTGTCCTGTGGACTGGATCTGACCCATCGCGGGCACCTGTCCCCTTCCCTGGAACTGTCCACCTGTCTGGGATTGGCCCATGCCCGGCACCTGTCCCGTGCCTTGCGCCTGGCCCATCACGGGGAATCCGGCATTGCCCTGCGCCCTCCCGAACCCTGAAGAAAGATATTGCGTCCCCGGGCCGGAGACCTGCCCCTCAAGATTCATGCCTATCTCCACCTTGAGGGTCTTGCCTGCATTCTCATAGGATATATAGTCCATATTAATGGCGGTGATCCTGCCTTCTGCTATTGAGTCACCATTCCTGAACCTTGTCACAGCCGCCGTCCTGGAATCCTCAATGAATGAGATATGCCCGTCCGTCTGTTTTGTTACCCCCCTGAGGGTGTAATAGCTCTGCTCAGGCACGACAACAACCTGCTCCTTGACCTGCGACATGGGGATGGTCTTTGTACGATAGCGGGAAAAGATGTTCCGTTCTGTAATGATCCTGTAGTCATCCCATGACTTCGTCGCCGGGCCTGTCTCTTCGCCTGCGGCAAGGGCGCCGGAGGATAAAAACAACATGCAGAAACCGATGATTTTGCAGGCCTGTTTCATCATTTATTCTCCTCCCTCAGAAGGTTGAATGCCGGATCCGGTCTGGTCTGAGGCCTCGGCCAGATAGAGCGCCGAGAGTTTCATCTGGAGAGACATCTCCTTGCCGTCCTCCTCCCTGGAACCAAGTTGAAATTCAGTTATCCTCAGGGGGAGCGTGGTATTTTCAATCTGCCATAGAAACTGCCCCACCGAACTCATGTTTCCGCTGCATGCAACATTAAACAGGATTTCCTGCATTATCCCATCCTGGCCCTTTTCACGTTCGGGCTTTATGGATGAAAGGGTCAGCCCATAATTCTGCGCCCAGCTGCGCAGGGCATTAAGGACAATGCTCTCTGTAGACGATACGTCGGAATTCAGGCCTCCGTTTACCATCTCATCCCATTTCTGGCTCACTCTGCTTTTCTGTTCAAACAGTGTAGAGGCCTTTTCCATCTCCCTGATCAGCTCCTGTTTCTGGTTCAGGATCTCTCCCCTGGCATCCAGGACCGGCATCAATATGAACCTGTCAAGGGCAAATATCATAATAACCAGCAGGGTCGCTATAAGTATCAGCCTTTCCCGTTTTGACAGTACCATCCCTTTCACTCCTTTCCTGTATAAGAGAAATTCATCGAAAAGGAGATCTCCTCTGAGTTCCTTCCGTTGTCCTGGAGATAGATCATCTGGACATTGGAAAAAAGCCTGTTCCCCTTCAATTGATCCAGGACCTCGATCACGCTCTTTTCATCAGTGGCCCGGCCGGAAACCACGCCGGCCATCTCTTCGGTCAATGCAAGGCTTGTCACCCAGATCCTCCCCTCTTCGGGAAAGGCCGATGTAAGGGCGGTCAGGCAATCGAGTATCCTGGGCCTTTTCGAATACCAGCCGCCTGCCATGCTGACCTTCTGGATAACATCCCTCGCATCGTTGATATCCTCCTTCATCCCATCGAGCTTTGACCTCAGCTCGGAGACATCCTTTTTATCGCCCCGCCATATGAAAAACATGACCATTAAAAGGATCACCATGCCGAATGCCGCGGCCGACGCCCAGAACACCTGGCTTTTCTTGATGATGCTGGTCCTGACATTCATGCGCGAGTTAAGAAAATCGATATAAAAGGGATCAGTGTTGTTATAGGCCTCTACAAGCATTACAGGGGCTGCCAGCCGGACCGCATCCTCGACCTCCGGCAGGTCGAGCCTGTCCGCAAATGACTGCCTGCTGCCTTCCACAAGTCTTATATTAGGCGGCAATGAATCTTCCAGGGACTTAAACTCCTCCCCGCCCAGGTCATATGATGCATTCCATATCAATAATTGCTCACTGCCCTCTTTAACAGAATTGTTCGAATAGCTGGAAATGATGCGGCGCAATTCAGTGACAAACAGCCCTGTTTCATTTTTCAGATCGCTCTGTATGTATCTGACATCAACTATCTGTTCGCCGTCCCCTGCAAGGAACTCGGCGTACTCCTTCCTGATATAGAGGAAATAACGGGGCGCAGGCGATGAAAGACCGGCGCGGATCCGGGAGAATAATGCAATTGATGATGCGGTGACTGAAAGCACATCAAGCCCGGCCCACCTGACAGCAAGGATTGCATTATCCAGGTTGGCCCGGAGCATGGCCAGGAGAAACATCCGGTTCGGTTTGTCCTTCTCGACAAGACCGGTATAATCCAGGGCCAGTTCTTCGGGGCTCAGGGAGAATTCCCGCTCGGCGTGTATCTTTAATATCCCGGCGATATTTTCCCTTGTCGATGCGGGAATGGCCTTCTCCCTTATCATGAGCCATTTTGCCGGTATCCCTATTATGGCCTTTTTGGCCCCGAACCGGTTTTCCTGTAAAAACCGCCCCAGCAACCGGCCCAGGCCCTCAGGGTCCTTAAAGGATGCCCCGTCAGGAAAAACAAAATGATTCACATGGGAAACCAGGAAGCGGTCCTTTTCGCAGCGGATATCTGATGCAAGCATGGCATTTTCTTCGATTGCCAGTCCGATAAACCTCCTGGGCCTGAACATCCTGCCAAGTCTTTCGCTGAAGTCATTAATCTGTTTTTCGATGTTGAAATATTGCATTTTACCTTTCCTGGATGCGGCATCTAAAATTTGAAATTTCAAATTTGAAATACTTTCCATTAATCTTCTATTGCTTCCCCCGCCCTAAGCTTCGTCATAATCTCCGGGTCAATCGGCCATCCGAGATGCTTCAGCGACTTCCAGTATATTATCTTAAACTCCTCATCCGAGGTGTCCGCTACCATCCTGTACCTGGAAAAGGCCCTCCCGTCGCCGCTCACTCCGATGATATCCGCTGAATATTGATAGGAATGTATAGTAATATATCTACCTATCGCTGACGCCTTTTCAGGCAGTGCCTCTGCAACCCATGCCATGGAACCGGTATCGGTGCCGTCGGCATTCCTTTTCCTGACAAGTGCCTCCGCGTCCGACTCTTCAAGCCCCGGTATGCACAGAAGGACCTCCTTGGGGGCAGTGTTGACGTTTATAAGGCCTGTGATTGTGTCGCTCGAGGATGCGCTTATCTCATTTTCTATCTTTTTAAACTGGTCTTCGGTCAGCCCCAGATAGTCCTGTGCCTTTAAATAGAAATCAAGGACGCTGCTGAAACTGTACCCCTGCAAAAACTGTCCTACCTGAAACTGGTCCACGCTTAAACCGGCCTGCTGAAGCAGCGTCATTAATTTCTGCCGGCTGTCACGGCTTGTTATATCAACCCTCTGCTCTCCCGAGCTGTTTTCATTGGGCTCTGCGCTGTAAACAGTCACATAGTCATAGAAGCCCCTGTCAAGCCGTCCGTTCCTGTTATCGTCAGGCTCGCTCTCGTCCCCGTCGTTTTCATTGGAATCAAGGACGCCGTTGCGGTTAGTGTCCTCCCCGAACAGTATCTCCAGGGAGGCCCCCTTGATGAGCAGCACCTCCTCCACACTCTCAAGCTCGGAATCCTTGCAGTAATAGGGCGAATCAAGGAGGAGATAATATTCGCTCTCCGCCCCTCCGTCCGTGATGCTGTCGCTGTCCCGCCAGTCAATGATCGAGTATGCCAGTTCGGATGTCATATTCGGAAGATCCATGAGCATCTCATAATCGGCCTCGTTCATGTTTATCTTGCCCGACTCATCCCTTATCCCGTAATAATAGGCATCGTCATCATCCAGGTCGGGCCGGAGGAGCCAGAAATAACCCTTTCCCACCGATATGGCCCGGTATGGGGTCTCACCCTCGATCTTAATGTCCGTATCATCATCGCTGTTCAGCCTTGCCTTGATAAAATTGACCGCCCCCCTTGCGATGCCTTCCGACTCAAGCGATGATATATGGTTTGCGGTTGCGATCGCCTCCACCCTCATGGACCTTGCAAAAACAAGGGTCAGCCCCGTGAGCACCAGCACGACCCAGATAGTGACTATAAGGATCGAGCCACTCTCGCTGCCGCGACATAATATGTCACGGGCATCAGCCGCACGGCAGGATGATGGTCTCTGTAAATTCATAGAGGTCTTCTTCATCATTGTTCCCGTCCGTCGTGCTTTCAGGGCCTTCCAGCACTATTGTTATCTCCACTGCCTGGGGCAGGGCATTGTCATTGTCTGAGGAATCCCATTCATCCGCCCAGTCGCTCCCGTCGTAGTACCTCAGGTTCAGGGCCCTGACCCCGCTGCACAGCACCTCTTCATCGGGATCGATCGTCCTGGGGGAGAGCAGGTTCGTTGTTGTCTTCCTTACAATGACCCTCTCCTCAGTGTCCTCCCGGACTGACATCTCAAGTTCTACCTTCTCTATGTCCGAGGCGAGCTCATCCTCGACGGGATTATAATCCGCAGTGTAAAAACTCAGGTTGTCTGCGTCATAACCGTATTCGTCCTGTTCATCCTCGCCCTCGAATTCCCCTGCCAGTATGCCGTTCGGAACCATAGACGCCGTCAGCATCCCCTTTATCAGTTCAACAGCGATCTCCGCGGCCCTTCCCTTTTCAACCACCGCCTCCGCGCTCTCCCTTGCCCGGAATCCGATGCTCATGGAGGTATACAGGGAGGCGGCTATTATGCTCATCATGGTCATTGCAATGAGCAGTTCAAGGAGCGTGAATCCGCGATTTTCATTTCTTACCTGCGGCATATCATTCGGCCTCGCTTTCACTTGACCTATAAACAAGTGTTGACAGCTCTACCGAATGATCCGTTCCCAGGGCATCGGTCCAGTCCACCGTCATGGTCAACTGCTGCATGGAGCCCTCCTTTTCCCAGT
>JBFYXR010000086.1:0-9075 GCA_041310455.1 Desulfobacteraceae bacterium
TTTGTCCACAAGGTGGCAGAGACGACCCTGCCTACCCAGTACGGAGAATTCAGGGCGCTGGCCTATGTGAACGATATCGACGACTATGAGCATCTTGCACTTGTAAAGGGAGAGATAGATCCTGATAAGGATATCCTTGTCCGGGTGCACTCACAGTGCCTGACAGGAGATGTCTTCGGATCCTTCAGGTGCGACTGCGGCACCCAGCTTCAAAGGGCCATGGAGATCGTTCAAAAGGAGGGCCTGGGGGTCATCCTGTACCTTCAGCAGGAGGGCAGGGGCATCGGCCTTGCCAATAAACTGAAGGCATATGCCCTGCAGGACCATGGGCGTGACACGGTCGAGGCGAACAATGACCTTGGCTTTGACGCCGACCTGAGGGACTACGGGGTAGGCGCCCAGATACTTGCCTCCCTCGGCGTGCGGAAAATGAGGCTTATGACGAACAACCCCAAGAAGATAAAAGGCCTCGAGGGATACGGCTTGATAGTCAAGGAAAGGTTTCCAATCGAGCCGGAACCAAGACCGGAGAATATGAGGTATCTCCTGACAAAGTGCCATAAGCTCGGGCACATGATGGAGATAGGAAAAACGGAAAAGCAATAATATAATAAAGGAGCAGGGATATGCCCAGGACATTGGAAGGCAGGATATCGGCGGAGGGTCTAACCCTCGCGGTTATTGTGAGCAGGTTTAATGATTTTATCAGTTCAAAACTGGTTGAGGGCGCCCTTGACGCCCTCAAAAGACACGGCATGGATGAAGAAAAATTGACACTGGTCAAGGTGCCCGGCGCCTTCGAGATACCCATGACTGCCAAACGGCTGGCTAAAACCGGGAAATATGATGCCATTATATGTCTGGGCGCTGTAATCAGGGGCGCTACCCCTCATTTTGACTATGTGGCGGCAGAGGTGTCAAAGGGGATAGCATCCGTGTCTCTTGAGAGTAGCATCCCCGTCACGTTCGGGGTTTTGACAACGGATAATCTCGAGCAGGCAATCGAGAGGGCCGGGTCAAAGGTCGGAAATAAAGGGTGGGACTCCGCCATAGCCGCCATGGAAATGGTAAATCTTTATAAAGAAATTAAATAGTCAGATACAGCTCTTTGAGATAAAAAGATAATGGGAAACAGGACAAAGGCCCGTGAACTGGCCTTGCAGATTCTATTCTATATGGAGTTCGCCGAAGGGAATGCCGGCGAACTCTTTGATATGTTCTGCAATAATTTTAACCCTGCAAAATCCATAAGGGCCTTTTCAAAAAAGCTCGTCTGCGGAGTGCGTGAAAATCTTGACTGCCTTGATCAGATAATCAGAAAATCCTCGAAGAACTGGCGATTGGAGCGCATGTCCCTTGTGGACAGAAGCATCCTTAGGCTCGGCGCCTACGAGATCATGTTCATGAATGAGACGCCTCCAAAGGTCTCAATAGACGAGGCAATCGAACTGGGCAAGAAATACGGCGCCGAAGAATCAAGCGCCTTTATAAACGGCATCCTCGACAATGTCTTCCTCTCCGTTAAGGAAAAAAAATAACATCATGAAACTGGATCTGCGCTTTTTAAATCGTCCCGTCGAAGATCTCTGGTGCCAGGCAATTGTCATGCTTGTTTTCAGTCGCCCAAGTGTCGCAGATGACGCCTTTGCGAATGTCAACGATAAAATGGGGGGCTACCTCGGTGACCTTATTGACAGCGGGGTGTGGACCGGCGAGACGGGCGAGAACCTTCTCCTTGCAACCCAGGACACCATCATGGCCGAAAAGCTTCTTATGCGCGGACTTGGTCAGGAAGAGGGGTTCGGCATGGAGCTGCTGAACAGAGAGATCTCACAAACAGGGGCTGTTCTTGACAGCATCGGCATAAGGGAATTTGCCGTCAGGATGCCGTCCCTCGACGGGCCTCTGCGACAATACGGATTGTATCTTGAGAGGGCTGCATCCTGCCTGGCGGAGACATTTTACACCAGGCATAAAGACGAACCGGATTTTATATTAAAGATATTTTTTTCATTAGACAGGGACTTCATGAATGATATTGATCGGGTCACGAAGAGCTTAAGGGAAACCCTTGGACCGCGGGTGGAGCTTTCGATCATTTCGGACAGGCAGATTAACAGGGATTATGAGGAGGCTTAGCAAAAAGTGAAGTATAATCCGCAGGAAATCGAAAAAAAATGGCAGGAGTTCTGGAACAGCAGGGGGATCTTCCGGACAACGGAGGATTCCCTTAAAGAGAAGTACTATCTGCTCGAGATGTTTCCCTACCCTTCAGGCAAGATCCACATGGGCCATGTCAGGAACTACACCATAGGCGATGTCGTGGCGAGATACAAGAGGATGCAGGGCAAAAATGTGCTCCATCCGATGGGCTGGGATGCCTTCGGCCTTCCGGCTGAAAACGCCGCCATTGACAATAATACCCATCCCCACACATGGACATACGCAAATATCGAAAACATGAAATCACAGCTCAAGCGAATGGGTTTCAGCTATGACTGGGACAGGGAGATCGCCACATGCGACCCGGAATATTACAGGTGGGAACAGCTCATCTTCCTGAAGATGTATGAAAAGGGCCTTGCCTATAAAAAGAGGACCTTCGTAAACTGGTGTGAGAGCTGCCAGACCGTCCTTGCAAAGGAGCAGGTTGAAAACGGCTGCTGCTGGCGGCATACGGACGAGGAGGTTGTCCTGAAGGAGATGGACAGCTGGTACTTCAAGATCACCGATTACGCTGAAGATATCCTTGATAAATGCGATGATCTGAAGGGATGGCCAGAGAGGGTCATCACGATGCAGAGGAACTGGATCGGGAAGAGCTACGGCTCCATAATCAAGTTCCCCCTTGCGGATTCCAGCGAGGTTATTGATGTATATACCACTAGACCTGACACCCTTTTCGGCGCCACCTTCATGTGCTTTGCCCCAGAGCATCCCATGCTGAAGGAGATGGTGAAAGGCCTTCCTCAGGAGAAGGAGGTGCTTTCATTTATAGAGCGCACCATGAAGGTGGATAGCTTTATACGCACGTCGGATTTTACCGCAAAGGAAGGTATATTCACCGGCAGGTACTGCATCAATCCGGTAACGAACCATAGGATGCCTATCTATGCGGCAAACTTCGTCCTCTTTGACTATGGGACCGGGGCGATCATGTCCGTGCCCGCCCATGATCAGAGGGATTTTGAGTTTGCCAAAAAATACAATATCCCTCTTATACTGGTCATTAAGCCTGCTGACAAAGACTTATACGTTGAGGAGATGACTATGGCCTATGAGGGTGAAGGCATCCTGGTGAACTCCGGTATCTTCAACGGCAGGGGGAATATTGAGGCCAAGGACAGCATTACAGAGCACCTCAACTCCAGGGGGATAGGGCATAAGACAGTCAATTTCAAGATAAGGGACTGGAATATATCCAGACAGAGATACTGGGGCGCGCCGATTCCCATAATCTACTGCGAAAGGTGCGGTGCGTTGCCTGTTGACGAAAAGGACCTTCCTGTAAGGCTTTCCATTGACCTCAATCTGAGGCAGGGCGGCGGGTCCCCGCTTCCCTTTGAGCCCTCCTTTTATGATACTGCGTGTCCCAGGTGCAAAGGACAGGCACGGCGTGAGACCGATACGATGGATACCTTTGTGGAATCATCGTGGTATTTTAACAGGTATGCATGCCCTGATTATAAACAGGGGCCGCTGGACAGGACAAAGGTGGATTACTGGATGCCTGTGGATCAATACATAGGCGGCATAGAGCATGCCATACTGCACCTCCTTTATTCACGCTTCTATACAAGAGTGCTCAAGGACCTCGGTTATGTTGACTTCAAGGAGCCATTTGTGAACCTCCTCACACAGGGTATGGTATGCAAGGAGACCCAGACATGCCGGACACATGGATACCTGTTCCCAAGCGAGGTTGAGGACAGCAGGTGCACGAAATGCGGTGAACCTGTAATCACCGGCAGCATCGTGAAGATGTCCAAGTCCAAAAAGAACGTAGTTGACCCCAATGACCTGGTCGACAGGTACGGAGCCGACACTGTAAGGATATTCTGCCTTTTTGCATCCCCTCCTGAAAGGGACCTTGAATGGAACGATCAGGGGGTTGACGGCGCCTTCCGGTTTCTCAACCGCGTATGGAGGCTCCTTGACGACAACCTCCAGGAAATATCAAATGCCAGGCCCTTTTCAGGGGCTGAAGGCACGCTCACGGGAGAGCTTAAGGGCCTTCATAGAAAAACCCATGAGACCATCAAAAAAGTGACGGTTGATATTGAGGACCGCTTCCATTTCAACACCGCGATAAGCGCAATCATGGAGCTTGTTAATGAAGTATACAAGTATCTTAACAGCGCCGCGGATAAGGATGATCAGGCATGGACAGTGATAAGGGAATCCATAGAGGCTACCGTGCTCCTTCTTTCGCCACTTGTGCCTCATATCGCTGAAGAGATGTACAGGATACTCGGCCATGACGATCTTCTGCTGGATGTCTCATGGCCGTCCTACAGGGGGGAGGCCCTGGAGGTTGAAAAGATAACCATAGTGCTGCAGGTGAACGGAAAAGTCCGGAGCAGGATCGATGTGCCTGTCTCCTCTACCGAGGATGAGATCAGAAAGGCCGCCCTTGAAGATGAACGGCTGGTTCAGTTTCTGGACGGCAAGGAGATCAGGAAGGTCATAGTGGTGAAAAATAAACTTGTCAATGTGGTTGCATAGTTATGGCATGTTATACGGGAAGGCTTTTAATGTCGGTTTCAGCTGCAATCCTGCTGGCAGTCTGCTTTTCCTGCGGTTACAGCTTCAGGGCCAAGGGAGAGCCCATCGGGGTATCAATTGAAAGCCTTGCCATACCTCTGTTTGAAAGCACATCAACCGACAGGGGTTTTGAAGAGGAGTTCACTGAGATCATCAGGAATGAATTCATAAGCCGGTCAAGCATCCCTATAGTTGGAAGGGGGCAGGCAGGGGCCGTGATTAACGGCAGGATATATGAGATTGAGATACAGCCTCTCTCCTATAATACGGTCATACAGTCGGTGGAAGGCAACACGGTCTCCTATGAGACGGGCGGAACCAGGAAGCTGATTGTCAGGCTGGATATCAGCATGACCGACAGCGCGACAGGAAAGGTTATATGGCAGGATGATTCCATGGAGGAGGAGACAAGTTTCAACGTAAGTGAAGACCCCCTGGAAAACCGTTTTAACAAGGATCAGGCCATAAGAGATATCGCAGGGCTTATGGCAAAGAGGATCTATCTGAACACAATGGAAAGGTTTTAATGGCTCAGGATCTGCAGCCTGAAGATATTTTCCAGGCACTTGATAAAGGTGAACTGGCGCCCTTTTACCTGTTTTTCGGGCCTGATGAATTCATGATGGAGAGGGTGGTCTCCAGAATCAGGGAGAAATACATCCCTGAAGCCGGCAGGGATTTCAATATTGAGATCTGTTACGGCGGCGAGACGGAACCCTCGGATATAGTCAGCAGGGCGCAGACAATGCCTTTCATGGCCAAAAACCGGCTCATCGTCGTCAGGAGGGCAGAAGAATTCAAGGCGGATCAGCTTGAAAGATTTTTACGATACCTCGACAACCCTGCAACCTCAACATGTCTGATCTTTCTGACCTCAAAAACGGATTTTAAGACAAGATTCTATAAAAAGATAAGGTCCTCGGGTCTTGCCGTTGATTTCAAGGAAATAAAAGGCAATCAGGTCGCGCCCTGGATCAGGAGGATGGCCAGAGAGCTCGGCCTCAATATGGGTATTCAGGCGTGCATATACCTCCAGAATATGGTCGGAGAGAGGCCGAGAGATCTTTACTCGGAGCTTGTAAAGCTGCAGATCAGATACGGCAAGTCTGAGATAGGAGAAAAAGAGATCCGCGAACTGGCAATTCATGGGCGCACCTTTACGATCTTTCAGCTTATGGATGCCATATCGGAGAAAGAAAAGGGCAGATCCTTGTCGGTGTTGAACAGGTATCTGGAAGAGGAAGACAAGAAGATCGCGCCCCTGCAGATCATAGGCATGTTGAACAAGCAGATAGGGAGGCTCTGGAAAATAAAAACGATCCTTGAGCACGGAGGCAAATCGGAAGACGTGACGTCAATGCTCGGCACCCAGTCTTTTTTGACCGGCAAGTATATGAAGCAGTCAAGACTCTGGTCTACCGAAGAGCTGGAAAAGGGGGTTTCTCTCCTCTACCGGGCCGATCGACTCCTTAAACTCGGTTCGCGGCCCGGTCCGGTGTTGGAGGGGCTTTTCATCTCACTTTGCGGCTACTTGGATGAAAGCTGATTTATCTGCAACGCGAGACGGGATATCCTGCGGGAGGCCTTTTTCTTATGGATTGCGCCCTTGGAGGCGGTTTTCTGCAGGACGGAAACGGCTTTTTTCAGACTGTCCTTTGCCTTGTCTCCGGAGCCTTCGGCTATTGAGGACCGGACATCCTTGACCACGTTTTTAGCGCGGGTCTTATAACCTGTATTAATTGATCTTTTTACTTCGCTCTGTTTGGCCCTCTTCAGGGCTGATTTATGATTCGCCAAATTCAAGACTCCTATGTTAAATAGATTTAAACAAGAATTGATAGATTAAAATATTTTTCTTGTCAAGATAAAAAGCTTATGATCATATTTATGAGATAGAAATGAGATCCTGCAAAAGGAGATTTTAATGGGTTGGTTCGGTAAACTGACATTCGGGACAGCCGGGTTCCTTTTCGGCGGCCCACTCGGCGCTATCGCAGGCGCAGCTCTTGGACATCACCTGGTTGATAAAGACGATAATCAGATATATGAAGAAGATATCAGGCATGTTGAACAGGCGCAGGCCGCTTATTTTATCAGCATGTTTTCCATACTCGGCAAACTGGCAAAGGTGGATGGGGCAGTCAACAGGCAGGAGATAGCTGTTATTGAGGGGTTCATAAAAACCCTCCGCATACCGGAAGAGGAGAAGCAGTTCGCCAGGAGGATATTCAACGAGGCAAAGGATTCACCCTATTCCATAACGGATTTTGCGGAGCAGCTTTACAGGATGAACAGCCGGCAGCCCACCGTTCTGATATCCTTTATGGATCTGCTTTTCAAGCTTGCCGCTGCAGACGGGAGTTTGAACCAGGATGAAGAGAAGGCGCTGTTGAGGATCAGAGACGTTTTTAATATCAGCGAGCAGCAGTACAACAGCATAAAGGCCTGCTATTTTAAGGATACGGACAGATACTACAGGATACTTAACTGCACACCTGTAAATTCAGACCAGGAGATCAAGGCCAGCTATAAAAAACTGGTTAAGGACTTTCATCCTGATACCGTTATATCAAAGGGTCTCCCTGAAGAATTTGTCCAGTTTGCCACGGGACGGTTCCAGGAGATACAGGACGCATATGAAAAAATTAGAAAAGAACGTTCTTTTTAAAATAAAAAGATTATAATATATTGAGTAAAGGTAATTCTTCAGGTGCCCATGAAAATATTAAATATCTGTTAAGGAGGGCCTGCGATCATGTTTTCCCTTGCTTTTATTGTGATAGTAACCTATATGAGTGTTTTTATAAGCTATTCTTTAAGTGATGATCCTACCTGGTTTGATTATTACAAGGGGGGCGTAATAGGTCTTTTTATCAGCGGAATAATCCTGCAGATCTGGAATAGGAGAAAAAAGAAGCTTGAGATGAAAAACAAAAAGAGCATTTATGAACAGTAATCATTAAAACGGTTCCGCCGTCTCCCTGGCCTATCCATATTGACAGTGGCCATATCTTCGATAAGGCATATTTGTCAGGAAAAAATTTTAAAACCCAATATATAGTTTTTTTATCTTGACACGCCCCAACATGTTGGGTAATCTCCATTTAGATCTTAAAAAAAGCAGGTTTTCAGGCCTGTTTTTCATTTTTGCGAGGGACATCTCAATCCAGGCGTGATAGGCGTTCCAGTTGCCTGTTAAAGTGCTATTCCTGTTCCGGTCAAGCCGGAACAATTACCAATAATTTTAATCTTAAATTTTTTCTCGTATCTTCGTATCCGGTTTGTTTTTATTTGCCATGCTGTTTCTATTGCATAAACCAGTGACAAATATCAAATTTTTATATTCTTATTTTTCCCATGGCTTTGGAGTAGCTTAAATGTTTGAAAAAATCAAAAAGCGGGACGGCAGGGTTGTAGAGTTTGATTCATCAAAGATAACATACGCGGTGGCAAAGGCCGGAAAGGCCACAGGAGAATTTGATGAAAGGGAGGCAAGAAAGCTTACCCTTAAAATATTGACCCTGGCCAATGAACTGCATCTCGGACCCCTGCCGGATGTCGAGTCCATACAGGATATCGTGGAAAGGGTCCTGCTCGACTCGCCCTTTTATAAGACCGCCAAGGCGTACATCATTTACAGGGAGCAGCACGCCCAGATAAGGGCCATCTCTACCAGTGCAAATATAGACCTTGTGGAGCACTACATCCAGAAGCTGGACTGGAAGATAAAGGAAAACAGCAATATGTCTTTCTCCCTCCAGGGTCTCAATAATTATATTTCATCCGACATCACGAGTGAATACTGGCTCAACAAGATCTATGCGCCGGAGATAAGGGATGCCCATAAAAACGGTGATTTCCACATCCATGACCTGAGCCTTCTTTCCGTCTATTGTGTGGGGTGGGACCTGAAAGACCTGCTCATCAACGGCTTCAAGGGAGTTGAGGGCACGGGGGAGAGCGGGCCGCCGAAACACCTTAGGTCGGCCCTGGGACAGGTGGTAAATTTCTTTTACACCCTGCAGGGAGAGGCGGCAGGTGCGCAGGCGCTGTCAAATTTCGATACCCTGCTGGCGCCTTTCATACGTTTTGATAACCTTGAATATAATGATGTAAAACAGGCTATCCAGGAATTTGTCTTTAATATAAACATACCGACCAGGGTGGGCTTCCAGACCCCTTTCACCAATATCACGCTCGATCTCTACGTGCCTTCCATGCTAAAGGATGCGCCTGTGATCGCAGGTGGAAAGGAGCGCAGGGAGACATACGGCGAATTTCAGAAAGAGATGGATATGTTCAACGTCGCGT
>JBFYXR010000014.1:0-3441 GCA_041310455.1 Desulfobacteraceae bacterium
TAGGTCTGCTTCTGGGCAATGTCGATTTTTCAAATCTTTTTGTCACATTAAAGGAAGGCGCAACCGCCGGACCCTATGCCACCCCGGCGCTAGCTAAAGCGGCAGGGGCAACTGTTTTGAGTTACGGCGTCTTTTTGAACACTGTTATAACCTTCCTTATTGTTGCCTTCGCAGTCTTTTTGCTGGTGAAGGGTATAAATAAGCTTAAAAGGCAGGAGGAGGCGCTCCCTGCAGTCCCGACTACGAAGGACTGCCCTTTCTGCTTTTCTTCCATACCAATAAAGGCTGTGAAGTGCCCCCACTGCACATCGAGCCTGTAAGACTGTTTTAATCTGACCAATTCCCCGGGGCATGGGCTTAATAAACGGAGCCCATGCCTTTTCTTATCTTCTTAACTTCTTCTCTTCTCAACTTCTGCCTTTCTATATATAATGATGTGCGAACTTTCTTATGTGATGGCCCTCAAGGACATGAAACTGCCTGAGCCTTTTCAGTGTCACATTTGAGAATGAGCCTATAGGTATATATATGATCTTTTTGCCGTGCCTTGCCGCCATGCCCTGGCACCAGCCTGAAGGCGGTTTAGCCGCAACATACACAACGTTTTTTTCCACACAGTAATCAATGGCTGCCATGAGAAGCCTCTCCGGCTTGTTCCTCGCGGATTTGAAATAGCTGTCCCTCCAGATGTCAAAGACCCTCATGGGCGGATATGTCAGCATGAATCCGCCGTACTGACACCGGCTGATGCCGGGGCCATCCATGACCTCGCCGGCAGGTGTGCTGTAAAAGGACATGTCCGATTCCTGATCGTGCTCGCCGAGCCATGTCACCCGCCACGGGAAATTCTCCCTGGCGCCCTTTGCAGGTATATCCTCGTCAAAGATAACAACAACAGAGCCGACCTTGCCCTTCAGGGGTATATTCTCCCTGACATATATCCTGCCCCTGTGCAGGTCCCTTATGGTCTGCCTGATATCTATCCCGTCCATCATGGATGCCTGGAAGGGCACCACCCTGCTGTTTTCCTCTGATTTAATCTCAAGAGCTCTCTTCTGGAGGTGTCTGCCGTACCCTTCAATGACGACATCCTCCTGGGGATAGGAACAGATGAAATGGCTGTCAAAATCCCTCTTCCATTCGCCGGGGGTATTTTCCTGCCTCTTCTTTTTTACGGGAATCGGGACCAGCCTCCTGCGTGATGTCTTTATCCTCCGGTGGAACCTTATCTTCATCTGGTCTATATAAAGATCATCGCCCTTGAGATCAAGCACGGGCAGCTCCGGATTATCAGTCTGCCAAGGATAATCGCTCCCCTTCTCCCAGACTTCGTAGGCAAAGTTGTCGTCGGCAACGCCCCTTGCGGCTACAATCAGCTGATAGAAGCCCGGGACAAGTCCACCGGACAGGAGAGAGTAGTTCCTGGCGAACTTATTCATGATCCTCAGCTGGCTGTTTGACAACCTCTCCTTGTCGTTTTTCCAGAGGTTCTTCATGGCGATGTTTATCAGCTCATTATTTGCCTTAAGCCGGTCAGGCTCGTCCGGAACAAGGCCCGACCTGAAATTTTCATACATCGCCGTCAGGAACGGCATCTCGGTTAAAAGCTCCCTGCTTGAATCCCTGTGCAGGTGAGAGATGCCGACCCCCTCCCTCTGCCTCCTCCCGATCACCTCAGTCTGCTGCAGCTCAAGCAGACCAATCAGCCCCGGAAGGTGATACAATCCCCCCACAAAAAGGACCCTTTCGCCTGTCCTGCTCAGGTTTTGAAGATTAAAGGCCATGGCCTTCTCCCTGAGCATATCCTGATCGGAACGGGGCTCATTGCGACTTGTATTCAAATATGAGTCGCAGTAAGCGAAGTGTCCTATCCTTGTAATTGAATAGGGATCAGGCATGTTTGATGTGTCGATGGGATAGAACTCTGAGTCACGGTCAATAAAATGCACCGGTATATTGTCGGCAAGGGCGAGCCTTACAGCCTCCACCTGTCCATCCGTAGGCTCTATCAGCAGGTATACAAATGTGCCGTCGCTTTCCTCGTAGTGAATAACAGACAGCAGGGGGAGCCTTCCTATGCCGGCCAGGATCTTCTCGCCCAGTGTTGCCGGATATTCAATGGCGACATGATCAGGCCTGAAATCCCGGTACTGCCTCCTGACCTCAAGGGCGAACTCCATCCTGTTATGGAGGATCGGCACGAACCGCACGTTCCTCCATTTTATACTGTCATTCATCATCGTCGTCTTCCGACATTTCATCAAAGTATTCAGCCGCGGCCCGCTCCAGGATCATGGTTGATGCCTCCTTCATCCGTTCAAAGGCCTCTTCCTTTGATGCTGTCCCGCCTTCCTTGAAAATTCTTTTAAGGGCATACCTTGCCACGTTAATTCCGTCCCTCACGGAATAGCGTTCATTTGCATCATGGGCCGACTGGAGAAAATCCACGACATATTCGAGTATATCATCATCCGCAAAGGGCAGGTTCGCCTTGAGTATGAGGAGCTCCTCATCCCTCTCGGGGAAATCGATAAAGATCTGGGGCTGAAGCCTTGAATTTATATAATCCGGCAGCTCAAACGTGCTCGCGTCGTCATTCATGGTAGTGCACAGCCGGAAATCAGGGTGGGCCTGAATCTTGATGCCTGCCACTATGGAGTCCACATAACGCCTGCTGTCCAGCAGTGGGGCAAGCGAAGCCCAGCTCTTCTCGCTCATCCTGTTCCCCTCGTCGATGATCGCTATGCCGCCCTTGATCATGGCTGATACGACTGAGCTTGCCATATACCTGATCCTGCCTCCTTCCGCTATAACCGGGGTAATGATCAGGTCTTCAGGCCTTGTGTCCATTGTCGCCTGAAACAGGTATACGGGCTTACCCATGGAGCGGCCTGCATGGTATGCCAGGGTAGTCTTCCCCACTCCAGGTTTGCCTATAAGGCGCGGGTTAAGGGGCAGGTCATCATCGTTGATGACTATCCACGCCGCCAGCAGCTGCGTAACCAGTTCCTCCTGCCCGACCCATACCATGGGCACATTATCCGGCTGTGATAGATATATTTCAATGCCGTCAATAACAACCTTTTCCATTATTATATTCTCCTTGAATAATCCTATTATAACTATAACTTTTTACGATGCTCTTGGCAAGGTCCATGCCTGAATCTGTCATGGCTCCCCCGGCTCATTGCGGCAGGCGCCTGTGCCCTGCGCCTTGAACCCCGGGCTCATACTTTAATTTTTTTTACAGTAATCAAGATTTATAAATATATAGGCAATTAGTCCAATGATTATTGTCGGGAAAAAGAACGAGGCATGATAAAGTATGGCTGCGGACAGGCCTTCTTCGCGGCTGACCCCGAAAAACATGAAGCCGTACTGGACCGCCAGGTGAAAGGCACCGATATAGCCGGGGGCGGAAGGAATCATTACCCCGAAAGA
>JBFYXR010000089.1:0-3683 GCA_041310455.1 Desulfobacteraceae bacterium
ACTGGCGGAAAGACATGAAAAAGGGTCGGTGATGATCACCACCAATTTGGGCTTCGCGGACTGGACCAAGGTGTTTGGCGATCCTGTCATGACCGCCGCTTTACTGGATCGACTGACCCACAAAGCTCATATCATCAACTGTAACTGGGATAGCTTCCGGCTCAAACAAAGCCTTAAGGAAAAAGGAAAGCCAAGGAATAATGGAAAAGGGGACGTTGTTGACTAGCTTAACTTACCCCGATTTCTAACGACAGACGCCTCTGCCCTCAAACCATCAAATGCATATGACAATATCATGAATCAGAAAACAACATTTTATGATGCAGCTTAACTGGAGGATTTTAAAGCACTCCAGCTTGAAAACAAGAGGCTGATAAGACATGAATATTGGCATAATCAGACTATTTTATAGATCTGTCAAGAATAAATAAGGAGTCATCCGCCTTCGCTGAAGCTATGGTGGACAGGAGGGAAAAGACAAAGGGCAAGAGGTCAGCAGTCAGATGTCAGAATCGCCGCCTTCCGTCCTGCCGTAGGCAGGATTTAATCGAATTTGAAAGTTCAACGAAGTTTTTCGCCGGTTTATTTGAAAAGCCCCTTCTTAAGGTAAGAGGGGGTTAGGGGAGTTATGTTAAATGAATAAAATGCATTAACGTAACCCCTCCAGCCTCCCCTTATCCTAATGGGAGGTAATAAAGACAAAAACATTTTGATAGCAGTGTCATACAAGAAATCAGAAAAAATAAATACTGGATCCCGGATCATCCACCCTCCGTAGCATAGCTACTGCGGAGGACGGGAATCCGGAATGACACCTTAATAAAAGACCAAAGAAGGGCACTTTTGATGTTTATTGCTACACCTTGTTCAGTGAAAGCATTCGGTAATTTTCTAAGTCCCATTTTTTCCCGATTGGATGTCACAATTTGTGATTTCCAATAACCTCCCCCTTCACCCCCTCCAGCGGGGGACAAAGAGGCTAGCTGATATGGAACGAGGACTGAAGATAATCTTCAATCTATGTTATCTGCTGCCTATTCCAGGTTTTGGGATGGATAATTTTCTTGCAAAATAGAAATAATATTCTATAATGCAAAACATGATTAATAGAAAATTGAAAGATATAATCGTGGCCAGGTTGAAGCAGTTTCCGGCTGTCGCCTTATTGGGGCCAAGGCAGTCCGGAAAAAGCACACTGGCAAAGACTTTTTCCGGGGCCTATTATGATCTTGAGATCGACCAGGAAAGACTGCGTCTCGATCTGCAATGGAACAGTGTGATTCAGACGGACAATATGATAATTCTCGATGAGGCGCAGACTTTCCCTGAGGTCTTTCCCAAAATAAGAAATGCAATCGACACCAGGAGATCAAAAAACGGACGTTTTCTTATCCTGGGCTCCGTTTCTCCTGTCCTCATGAAGCAGGTCTCAGAATCGCTTGCCGGCAGGATTGCCATAACCGAACTCTCTCCATTATTTCTTGAGGAGATAGGGAAGAAGGAACTGGATAAGCTGTGGCTCATGGGCGGTTTCCCGGACGGGGGAATTATCCAGGAAGATATGTATCCCCTATGGCAAAAGAACTATCTTGATCTTATTGCCATGAGGGACCTTCCCTATTGGGGGCTGGCCGCTGCTCCGCAGGTTACACAACGATTTTTCAAGATGACGTCGGCCATACATGGAACCCAATGGAACGCCTCTCAGATCGGGAAGAGCATGGGGCTGTCTTATCACACCATCAATTCCTATCTGGACTTTCTTGAACAGGTCTATCTGCTGCGAAGACTTCAGCCCTATCACGCCAATTTAAAAAAACGCCTTGTAAAGAGTCCCAAGGTATACTGGCGCGACACAGGGCTTTTGCATAGTCTGCTGGGTGTGGATAATTTTGATCAGTTGCTTAATCAGCCCTGGGTGGGCCATAGTTGGGAGGGCTTTGTCATCGAACAGATCATGACCTGTCTTGACTCACAAGGGCTCAATTATGAGCCATATTTTTTCAGGACCGCGGACGGATATGAGCTGGATCTGATGCTTGTCCTCAAAGGTAAAAAATGGGCATTCGAAATAAAATTGACCGGATCGCCCGGTCAAACCGAGTTGGAAAGGTTGAAAAAAACCTCGGAGTTGATCGGCGTCGATATGATGATCCTGATTTCAAGGATTGAAAAAGAAATTAGAGGCGACAACATAATCTCGACCAACCTTTCCGGGACATTGAAGTTGATGCACGGTAGATAGTAAAACTGAGATCTGACTGGTGACAGCCAACCTCTCCTCACATCCTCCGCCCGAACTCCAGGCTGGCGCGGTTTATAGCCATGCCTGTATCTTCATGGATCAGATCGTTGGGCCCCTGCACAAAAGGGATATATACAAGCGATAATCCCTTTATTTCAAAATTGATCCTGGGCAGGTATTGAAAGATGCTTTTCTTGTTGACCGCGGCACTCGCCAGTATAACCTTTAATGCCTGGACAGCCTCAGTCTGAGGGAGTGTTACAGGGAACAGGTCCTTCTTCTCAATGGCCTCTTCCCCTGTGAAATCCCTTTGAAGGATGGTGAACTGCCTTGCCAGGTTTAAGAAAATGTTTGGCTTGATCTTAAAGGCGGGGCAGAAAAATTTTAGGTCCTTGTCTCCCCTTTCCCTGTTCACTACCATCGGCTGGTTGGTCACCCTGATAAAATCGGAAAAGGTTTCTATGTCAACACCCTTTACTCCGGCGGTTATCTGCCAGAAAGGGATATAAAGACTCTCTGCATCTCTTCCCCGGGTAACCGCAAAATCAAGGCGCTTCCAGTTGCCTTCCAGAAATTCCCATGCCGTACGACAATTTTTGCACAGGAGGACTACGCTGTCCCTTTCGCCGTCCATGGCCCCGCCGCATTTGGGGCATAGTGTAGATATAAACCTCGGACCCTGTCCGGGATTCTGTGTTATCAAGGGGTCCAGATCCTCCTGCCCGCGAGGGAGTGAGACTACAGGCCTGTTAAGGATAGCGTCAAAAAGCCTGTTACCATCCAGGTACATCGGGAGATAGATAATGCTGAACGTCTTCCCTATAAACGCCCTGTGGAGGATTCCTGCCTTTTCCTCTGAAAGGGTTCTGGAGCTTATTGAAAATGAATAGCATATGAATGAATTGCCAAGGACAGTCGTATTTTCATATGGGTTATCTTTGGATGTGTCTGAAGTTAATTTCGCCGCCTGTAAAAGAATATCCGTTGTCTTCAGGGAATATCTTAAGAATCTCCCCCTCTGCCCCGGCATGACAAACCTCAATTTCATGGCCTGAGGCCTCACGCCCAATGAGCCGGGTATGCCCTTAAGGTCAAACCCGAGATGAGTTATATCGAGTATCCGGTGATCAAGGATCATGCCCTTGCAGAAATAGACAACTCCCTTGAAGCGCAGATAGGGGGCGTAAATGAGTTCCCTGTCAGGGGCCTTGTCCGGCAGGACATAGCCGAAGTAATCAGGGGAATACAGTAGACTTTTTGTGCCGCAAAAGGGGCAGCGGAGGAGGCGGTCAGTCTCGTACAGTTCCAGGGAGGCCCCGCACTGGGGACATCCATGTTGTATAGTAAGGCCCATGGTAACCGATAATAGGATTTATATTCGCTTCCCAGGGCTCTTGTTCAAGAGAAGCTCTGGTAGTGTTTGTGACAAAGGGGCAAG
>JBFYXR010000091.1:0-4199 GCA_041310455.1 Desulfobacteraceae bacterium
TGGAATGACCGGCTACAGCGCAGCCGGTCATGCAAAAAAATGCCATGTGTGCCTTAACCCTCACGGGCCCAGGTTTGCCGAAATGCCTTAGTGGATATAAGTGATTAATCAGCAGGGAGAAATCATATGGACTGGTTATTGGAAGCGCGATGGTCTCCTTATACCGTTGGTATCGGCATTGGTGTCCTGAGCTGCTTCACCTGGCTTATTTCAAAGCAGCCGCTCGGCTGTTCAACCTCCTTTGCCAGAACTGCCGGCATGATAGAAAGACTGTTCACAGGGGAGAAAGCTGAGCTTAAACCTTACTATAAGGAGGTAAAACCCGTGGTAGACTGGCAGTGGATGCTTGTTCTGGGTGTTATTATCGGATCGATGCTCTCCTCGCTGCTCTCGGGGGATTTCCACCTGCAGTGGATTCCATCCGCCTGGGCTGTTTCCTTCGGCAGCAATACGCTTATCCGTCTGGCTGCGGCATTTGCAGGAGGTGTTTTGCTGGGATTCGGATCAAGATGGGCGGACGGATGCACAAGCGGGCATGGCATCAGCGGCACCATGCTGCTTTCCGTATCAAGCTGGATATCGGCGATATGTTTTTTTATAGGTGGCATTTTAACGGCAAAACTTCTTTTTGCTGTTCTGGCATGAAAGAGGCAGGAGCGATCATGATTCAGGATAATAAACTTCAGCTTTTCCAGGGGCTGTTTTTCGGCATGATATTCGGTTTTCTTTTACAGAAAGGGGGTGTCACCAGGTACGATGTCATTATTGGCCAGCTTCTTCTTAATGATTTTACCGTTCTGAAAATTATGCTATCTTCTGTGATTACCGGCATGATAGGTCTGCATATCATGCAGAAATTTGGCTGGGTTCAGCTGCGTACAAAGGCAGGTTCATGGGGCAGAAATGCTGTTGGCGGTTTAATCTTTGGTTTAGGTTTTGCTCTGCTGGGATACTGCCCCGGCACTATTGCCGGCGCCGTCGGGAATGGCTATTTGGATGCCGCGACAGCGGGACTTGCCGGCATATTGGTAGGGTCTGGGTTGCTGGCAGCTCTTTATCCCCTGTTGAAGGAAGAATTGTTTAAATGGGGTTCTTTTGGGGATATGACACTGCCACAGCTCTTTAAAGTTAATAACTGGTCGGTGATTATTCCATTAGCGGCGGCGCTGTTTCTGCTGATGTATTTTATGGAGCAGTCAGGGATATAAATGACTAAGATCTTAATACTCCAATAGATCTATCAAATACATTTTAAGGAGGGAGCTTAATGAAGATCATAGCCTGTTTTGCCATAATTATTTGTATATTTAGCGGGTGTACAACCCTGAAAACAGTTGAATTGCCTCAAGCTGCAGTTCAGGAACGCATCTCGGCCTGGGATCTAATCGAACCCGGTGATCGGGTCAAGATTATTGCCAACGATGGAAAAGAATATGAGTTCAAAGTTACCTCTGTTGAAAGCGGTTATGTCAGGGGAAAGAGTGTAGAGGTCCCGATAACAGATATTTCTCTGGTTGAAAAACGAAAAGTCAGCATAGGCAAAACATCCTTATTGTCGGGCGGCGTTTTTCTGCTCTTCATCATGTCGCAATTTTAAATTTATCTGAAAATAGGCGGTTGAATATTGGAATAATCAGGTGTCAGGTCTTCACGGGCTGTTGCCCAAAGTACCTTCTTGTTGTTTTGTTCTAATGCGGGATGATAACTGCCTTTCTAACTGATTAAAATTATTGGATGCCAAATTTAGTAAAAGTTCAAATTGTGGTCGCTTTCATATTTGGGCAACAGCCCGTTCATTCTTCACTAAATCGGGCGAGTCAAACTGTCAAGAATGAGGACCTGGCACCTGGCCTATTCCTCTGAATGACCGGGGAGGACATAGGTCCATCCCCGGTCAATCTGTTTTAAAATTTAATATTCGAATGTCTCACTGAATGTATAATATGGTTCCGGGAACGGGGGGTCGATCCTTAGAACTGCAGTCGGGCTGTAGTGGAAGTATTTCGATGCTGGTTCACCACCGCCGGGCCCGCCCTGTCCACCGGGCGCTCCGCCCTGTCCAATGGGCGCTTGAGCCGTATTATCACGACCCTGTGATTCCGCGGGGCCCTGGTCCATGAGGTTCAGCAAATGCCATATCTTCCATTCGCCGTTTTCATTGATAAAGTCAACTGCATATTTTTCCCACATCCAGCCCGTGCTTACAGAGGTCTTGCCGCTTTCATCAACAGATCCCCTTACAGCCAGGCCGATAGAGTACCAAATGCCCTTTGCGGTTTTGCCGTCACCGGCAACCTCGATTACCGGGGTTTCCTGTGTGTGCATAACATATTCGCCTCCTGCACCGATATTCTCGGGAATGTTCTTAACGGACGGGACTTTTTTGCTCAGCTCTTCAAGGGTCTTCTTCTGGCCCTCTACATGCTGGGTGCAATATTTATCCTTGACCGCGGCTATCCCCTGCAGGAGAGTGCTTCCGGATAGCATCCATCTGGCTGTCTTGGCGTTGGGGCCATCTTCCGCGACCCATATGTCTGCGATCTCCTCACAGTGTTTGCTGGCCTGGTGATAAAACGCGTGCTTGCTGAAGACGTTCTGCACCTCCATCATTGCCAGCGCGCGGTCTCCGGATGAGATTTCCTTCCTGCCTTTGCTGTCCGCCGCGGAAGCGGAACCTGCGAAAACTGCCAGGGCAATTGTCATACATACGAATAAATATCCAGCTTTACTTTTCATGACTTACCTCCCGTAAAATTGTTAATGTGTTATACGACCTGATTAATATCTTTATTGTCTTTACCAAAACCCAAAACCTCCACCTTCACCCCCTCCAGAGGGGGACGAAGGGTTGACGCCCCTTCAAGAAGGGGGCAAAGAGGGGGAGAAAATTTAAAAATATCAAAAGCTGTTACTTTGCCGGTGCACCCTGTGCAGGAGCGCCCTGAGGGGCACTACCCGGAGCGCCGCCTGCCGGGGCTCCACCCTGGCTACCGCCGGCGCCCTTCTTATCGAATGCTAAGAATTCTTCAAGGGTGATTTTCCCGTCACCATTCTCGTCAAGGTCGGTGCTCGGGTCGCCGTTGTCCTCCATTATTTTTTTGGTGACACAACCGTCTTTCGCAAGCATCTTATAGGAAGAGTCCGGCATCCCTACAGCATGCCATTCTTCATAGCTCATACAGCCGTCCTTGTTTTTGTCGATCGCCTTATATAATTCTGATTTATCCAGATTTATTTTGGCGGTGGTGCCACCCTGCTGGGGTTGGGCTGCCCCGCCTGGGGGGGTCTGTGCCAGGACGGGTGCGGCAAGTGCCAGGCATATAAGGGTTGCTAAAATTGTTTTTGTCATGTTCATTGTTTTCTCCTTTCAAAGTTAAATCGGTTGATTGTTTTTGTTTTGTATATTGTAAAGCATCTGACAAAGAACGCAATAACATAATCCGGAGAGTAACACGCCCGGGAATAATCTGTTAAATCTTTAACGCGGCCTTCATCCCGTCCGCTACCGCATCTATTATAAGATTCGGATCTCTGCAGTCGCCTATTGCGTATATTTCAGGCGAGCTGCCGTCAAGGCTCTTGAGAAAATCCGTGTCCGGGCGCAAGGGCAGGGCAGTCAATATGGTGTCGGCTTCAAGCAGCTGTCTTTGTCCATCCCTGTCCGTGATGACCAGGCCTTTGCCGGTCACCTCCTCATATTTGACACCGCTCATGATCTTAACGCCCTTCTCATCCAGCCATCTTAAGAGAGAGGGTTTAATAACCATTTCCACGAGGCCTTTTCCTATCATGTCTTCCGTTCCTGTCTCAACTATAGTCACTTTCTTTCCTCTCCTGGTAAGGAACTCGGCAGTCTGGCAGCCATGGAGCCTGCCGCCCATAATGATAACCCTTTTTCCAACAGGCATATAAAAGTCCGTGAGCCATCTTAACATCCTTGGTCCTGCAAACTTCAAGGCGAATTTGAGCCGGTGATGCAGGGTCTCGCTTGTAACCACATTCCGTTTGTTGATCCCAGGTATATCAGGAATGTCATGTATGCCGCCGACTGCAACAATAATCACATCCGGTTTCACCTGCTCTACCATGGCGAGATTGACAGTTGTACCCAGATTAATTTCAACCCCCAGTTTCTTGAGCTGCCCTTTATACCAGTTATAAATAAGGGGAAGATCCTCCCGGTCAAAGCCCTTTACAAC
>JBFYXR010000094.1:0-3564 GCA_041310455.1 Desulfobacteraceae bacterium
CCTGGCATTGGAGGGATGATAGTATCTGGAATGAAAACCCATGAACTGCTCAAATGTCAGATCAGGTATATGCCGAGGGTCTCCACCGGAATCAAGGCCATAGGCATTATCAGGAAAGAGGGACCTCATGGAATATTCATTGATAAGCGTATCCGGCGACGAATAGGCGCCCTTCATCTCGTTAAAGACCACCCCCTTGATAACAATAGGATCAGTATCCTTATCCAGCTCGTAATGCCACCCCTCCTGCTGAAGTATATAGGGGGTGAGCCTTGGATGAAAGACCGCGTCAAGATATACATCCGTGAGGTTATAGAAGTCGGCCAGGTTCTGGCTGGCGACAGGGTAGCATGTCTTGTCCGGATAGGTCATGGCATTTAAAAAGGTGTGCAGCGATCCTTTCAGCAGCTCCACAAAGGGCTCCTTGACAGGATATTTCCGTGAACCGCAAAGGACGGAGTGTTCCAGGATATGGGGGACTCCCGTAGAATCGGAAGGCGGCGTCCGGAATGTGATCCCGAAGACCTTGTTTTCGTCATCGTTTTTAAGGGACAGGAGTTCCGCCCCTGTCTTTACATGTTTATATAAAAAGGCCTTTGTCTTGAGCTCCGGGATATCCTGCTCTCTTACAAGTTCAAAACCATGAATTCTAGTCATATATCTACTCCGTAGGATGCACTCGTCTAATCAGCAGGGACTACCCTGATCATGGCAACGCCATGGGAAGGGACGCTGAAGATTATATCGTCTGTTGTCGGCTGTTCCTCCTTAGTCCAGAGGTCTTTTACTTCGTATTCCACGTCTCCATTAAGACCTATTTCTTCCAATGATGTCTCTATCTCCTTTTCTGAATCACCCCTGTTAAAAAGCGCCACGGCCACACCCTCGTTTGCAAGCGGCTTTTTCCAGACCTCAATATCACCCTCTTTCCTGATCCTCCTCCCCTGCACCCCCAGGCTGTCCTGGTCAACGGCTATGGCATCCTTGTTCATCAGGATCAGTTTGGTGGCTTCGGACATCTCACTCAGGTCGTTCCCGGTCAACAGAGGCGCCGCCATCATGCACCAGAGGCTGAAATGGCTCCGGTACTCGGCATCGGTCATGCCCCCGTTTCCCACCTCAAGCATGTCAGGATCATTCCAGTGGCCTGGACCTGCGTATTCTGCAAGTGCCTCATTCTGATCAATAATCTGCAGCACACTTGAAAAGGAATCATTGATGTCAAATGTAGTTCTCCAGAGCTGCCCCAGGTCCCTACCCCACTCCCAGGGCCTGTTTGCCCCCCACTCGCATATGCTCATTACAACCTGTCTCTTGTCAGGCTTGCCACTCTCGGCGTATGCCTTTTTAAGCGCCTCGGACATCCTTGTGTAGAGGGCAACGGCGTTATCCTTATCAGTCATGGTGTTAAAAAATTTGATGGTGTTCTTGCCTGCCCTGAGTTTTACATTCATGGAATATACTCCCATGACATCCTGCCGGGATGCTATAGCACCGGTAAACCCGCCTCCTGGAGGTGGTCCTCCTACGCCCGGCGCCGGGCCTCCGGCAGGCGCCCCCCCGGGCGGCGTTCCTCCGGGAAGACCTCCGGCAGGCGGAGCCTGGGGCGGCTCTTCCATGGCAATCACCGGCGATCCGTTGACAACTTCTCCCGGGAAAGGGATGTCAACCTCCACTGCATTTTCGCCATTCACGCTGATATAGGCCCTTCTGAAAGGAAAATCAGGATTTGAATAGTATATCTTCATCTGATATTCGCCCTCGGAAGGGGCGTCTATATTATTGAATTGCAGGCTGCCGCTGTTATTCCCGATATTTGAGACCTTTTTCCCGGATGCTGTCTGAACATTATTATTTTCAAGAGTGATGTCCTTTACGGCCGCTGTCCCGCTCCCGGTACCGCCAAGCGTATTTTCAGGCGATTCCGCCTCATAAAATATCTCCTTTGTCTTTACGCTGGAGATGGAGATCTTATCTATGTCAGGTGAATAATTGATGCTGGCATGGTTGCACCAGTCATATTTCAGATAGTCGATTCCCCATTCAATAAATAACCCGGCATCCTTCTCTTCATTGCCAAGGCTCCCGGGATACACCCTTTGGCAGGTATTTGTACCGTTGGATGAATAAAGCCCCAGTTTCAACCCCTTGCCGTGGACATAATCGGCAAGCGCCTTGATCCCGGTTGGAAATTTATCCGGGTGGCTCTGGAGATTGCCGTTCTTATCCCTTGTCTCAGCCATCCATCCGTCATCAAGGTTAATATAGTCATATCCGGCATCCTTCATGCCGGTGGCAATCATGGCGTCAACAACGGCCCTTATCTTTTCTTCATTAATGTCAGCCTGAAAACAGTTCCAGCTGTTCCAGCCCATCGGGGGAGTTGCCGCGGCTATTATAGTTTTGTCTTCTGACCCCTTAATTTCTCCGGTCAAATCAGATTTCTTCTGACAGCCGTGAAAAAAAGCAGTTAAAATTATTAAGCAACAGAACGCAGGAAAATAGAATTTTTTCATACTCATCTCCAGATATTAATAATGGCCGACCAGTTCAGTCAATGATTGAGACAATAAATATTTTAAAACCTCTGAATAATCAACAAGATTCCGTTTCAGCTGCCATGTTGAAGGCCATGCGGAGGTATTCCGGTCAAGGCAAACATATTTTTCTTGTAAAGGCATTTTTTTCGTTATAATCTCCCGGACAATCTCAGGATGACATAGGTTTTTCTGTTTGACACAGTAAAGCCGGCAAGGAATTTGTGACGGGAGTTTTGGAAGAAATATTATGAAATGCACTGTATGTGGAACTTCAATCGAATCTGTTGAAGATATTGTTGAAGAAGACTGGACCTTCTGTTTTTTTGACGGCGAGGATGAACACGGTCCTCTCTGCCCTTCCTGTTCAGACCTGCTTCTCTCTACGGCTAGTGATGGAGAATATGAGGTTAAAGATGAGTACAGGGGAAAGATAGTATATGATGATGACCTGGAACAGGATGATGAAGAGCCTCTTGAGCAGGTAGTCCTGGGTTTCATATTAAACTGATATTCAACGTATTTGCTTTCAGGTGGAAACTGGGTGATCTCAGTTTCATAATCTATTAATTAATGACTTGACAAGGATTGCATTAATTTTATATTTTTACACGAACTCATCAGATTTGGATATTAATCTGGGTTCAATAAAAACAGACGATGTCCATTTTTCGATAAAAAAGGCGGGAAATAAAATGAAAAAAAATATATTAGCCACATACATCTCGATATTGATAGGAGTTGTTTTTCTGACCGTCGGCATCCTTTCAGCAGCCGACGTTACTGCCCCCCCTGAAAAGGCCACGATAGACAACAAGGGTTATAAAGATGATAAAAAGGGGGCGGTGGAATTAAGTCATCTAAAACACACCAAGGAATATAAGGCGGTGTGCACCGACTGTCATCATGAGTATAAAGACGGCAAGAACGTGTTTAAGGAAGGGGACGCAGTGAAAAAATGCTCGGCCTGCCATGATCCTGAAAAAGATCAGGATAATGCAAAGAAGCTTCAAACTGCCTATCATAA
>JBFYXR010000099.1:0-6562 GCA_041310455.1 Desulfobacteraceae bacterium
GCAAGCGGAGGAGGCAACTACAGCACAGGATACGGTTTTACAGTAGCCGATATTACTTCTGAGATGGCCAGTCAATATAACCTGCCCTCCAAAACAGGTGTAATTATCATTGATGTTGACAGCGGTTCTCCCGCGGAAGAGGCGGGCCTGCAGTCAGGAGATATAGTGGTTGAAATCGACAGGGAAAAAATAGCAGATGCCTCCCAGTTCAACAGAAAAATAAAAGCATATAAAAAAGGGGATACGATCCTATTTCTGATAAAACGTGAAGGATTATCATTGTTTCTGACGTTAAAAGTCACCCAGTAATTATAAGATAGGTGCACTCAGCGGTGGACTAAATGATATCCCATGCTATCAGGCACAATTCTAAGGCTAACCGCTATCGGCTTACGCCTATGCCCTTTGAGGCCAATAGTTAGAGGTGGCTTACGTTAAGATGCGAGATAGCGTGGATGCTGGAACGCATGAAATGATAATATTATCTGATGCAGGGCATGTTCAATACTGTCTTGATGAAGGTTAAATACATTCTCGACCCTATTCATCTGCATTAAAGCCTATGGGATAATAAGGTCAAATTGAAAATTCGATATATGCTCACAAGGTTCCTCGGATGTGCGTGCATCTGGTCACCGGGCGTCATCAACATAACAATTTAAAGCGGTTGACGGCGGGATTAAAACGGCATTCCTGGAAACTTTTAAAAACGGCAGAGGATCACCACTCTGCCGTTATATTTGGAAAAGTCTTGAGCATTACTCGAGGATATCATTCAATTAGAAGAAACCGCAGGGGAATGCTGCATATAGCATGATCACTATTTTTATATCATTTCTTGTCTTTTTTCTCTTCGATTATCGTTCCTCGTGAATCATCACATGGCTCATCGTCATCGGCTGACCTGGAATGTTCCGCGACAGGCGCCTTGGTGCAGTGGGGCAAAGGCCAATCCTCATCTTTCTTTTCTGGTGCCGGTGTTATTTCCTTATCTTCTGCCATAAATTACTCCTTAAGATTTATTGCTATGGTTTTTCAAAATATCACCTGTATAGTCTGGACGCTATAGCGGCAACGTGCTTTCCCTGAAACCGAGCAGCCGCAAGTTCATTCTGACTCGGCATTCTTTCTCCCTGGCCGCCGGCGATTGTTGAAGCGCCATACGGAGATCCGCCTGTAATTTCATCCATTCGCTTCTGTCCGTTGAATGAATAGGGCAGCCCCACAATAATGAATCCAAGATGAAGCAGTGTCGTATGAAAGCTTAGAATAGTTGATTCCTGTCCACCGTGTTGCGTGCCCGAGCTGGTGAAGACACTGGCAACCTTCCCTACAAGAGCATCCTTTACCCATAGCTGGCCGGCCCCGTCAAGGAACTGCCTCATCTGACCGCACATATTCCCATAACGTGTTGGCGTGCCGAATATTATCGCATCTGCAGATGCAAGTTCATCCACGGTGCAGATCGGAATATGCGACATCGTCTGCTGAGCACCCATTGCGCCCATTTTTCTTAAAACATCCTCGGGCAGGGTCTCAGGCACGCGTTTCATTTCAACCTCCGCGCCTCTTACTTCCCGTACTCCTTCAAAAACAGCCCTTGCCATTTGATGAATATGCCCATACATGGAATAATAGACTATTAAAATATTCATATGTTATCTCCTGTAGATGCTTGAGACAGTTTATATGCCGTGTATATTTCATATAGCCTTTTTTTTATCGTTTCAGCCATCCTGTTTTCTTCATGCACCCAATAGGGTTCACTGATCAGTAGCAACCTGTTGTTTGATTTATCAATTACATGTAATGTAGCCGTACGCCACCCCGGCATCAAAGAATTTTTAATACTCATGACTTCACCGGTTTCTTCATTCAGCGGATTAATAGACCCATCCACGTGGCCGACGAATCCATTTCCTGTATCCGGGATATTCTTTTTAACCTTAATCCGATAAAAATCTTGATGTGGAACCATTGTAATCTCCTATCTCCAGGTGGAAACATCATTGGATTCCATAGAGGAACACTGCCATACCTGAAAAAATTATGCCCTGAGTAAAAGAACGACTCATTTAACCGGTGTATATCCGGTCAGACTTCTGATGTAGCGCTGGGCTTCTGAATTCTCAGGTATTGGCAAACATCCTTGAAGACAATTTCCATTATTATTCAGATACGGGTAGTCATTCCTCCAGAGCTTTAAAAGCACGATTGAGCGCTCCTTGCTGTAACCTTCAAGTCTTGAGATGATCCCGGCCTCATCTTGCATCAAATGGATTGTTGCAGTGTTAAAGATTTCTGGATTTGTCTGGTATTGCATTTTTACCTCCATTTCTTTTGTATTTATTTGTTATAATTCGCAAAGGGGAAAATCCAACCGGATGATATATTGTTCCATATTTCAGAGAGGGGAATTGATTTTTCCAGTATTTTATAATAACTCCCTGATAGTGAAATAGGGTCGATCCTGTATTTTCATATGCATGGGGTATTACTGCAAAGAACGCTCTTACAAAAGGATCTACTTTCATATTAACCCTGCCGGATAGACAGGTAGAAGGAAAAATCTGATCAGAACCTGTGTTTAACAGATAACTCCATGTAATGCTTATTCTTCTTGATAAATCATTAAAAAGGTGTAATATTTCTCAAAATTATCTATCGACAAACAAATGTATTCCTGTCCTATGGGCATTAGTTATCTAAAGACCATAATTGTATCCTACTTGTTGACGAACCTGTAAAGCAGGTAATATGCTAAAAAAAATAAAAAAATCCTTCACAATATTAATGGTCGACGATGATCCCGACGACCTCATTCTGATTCGGGAGGCATTTGATGAGAACCGCTTCGAAGGTGAAATTCAATCTGTCAATGATGGCGAAGAACTTTTGGATTATCTGAACAACAGGGGGCAATATATCAATAGAGAGCTCTACCCAAAACCCGATCTTATCCTCCTGGATTTGAACATGCCCAGAAAGGACGGCCGTGAAGCGCTTGCAGAGATCAAGGCCGATCCAAACCTTAAAATTCTTCCAATAATAGTTTTAACAACCTCAAACAGCACAGAGGATATTATCCGGTCCTATAACCTTGGCGCCAACTCATACATTATTAAACCAATGACCTTTAATGCCCTTGCTAAAACAGTTGGGAACCTGGGCATATATTGGTTTAAAACGGCAAGGCTCCCTTCCGTACAGAAGAATAACGGTTGATGAAATGGTTGATAAGATCAAGGTCCTGCTTGTTGAGGATGATGAGGATGATTATGTCCTTGTCAGACACCTGCTTTCCGATATAGGAAGATATCGATTCCAATTAACATGGGTAAAAAACCATATTCAAACTCTTGATGAGGCATTGAATGGCAACCATGATGTCTGCCTTATGGATTACAGGTTAGCGGAAGTCGATGGGTTAACTCTTCTTAAGGAACTCAAGGAGAGACTCTTTCAATCCCCGGTTATCATCCTGACCGGATACGGGGACATGGATATAGATATTGAAGCCATGCGCCTTGGCGCGGCCGATTACCTGGAAAAATTCGGACTTACACCTGACAAGTTGGAACGATCCATTCGTTATGCAATAGAGAGATCAATAACCCTTAGGGCACTCCTGGAATCTGAGGCCAAACTCAAAGCCCTCTCCTTAAAAATCATCGAGGCTCAGGAGGCCGAGAGAAAGTCGATCGCAAAGGAACTTCATGACAGCATAGGGTCCGGATTGACAGCCATCAAATACGCCCTTGAAAAAAAAATGGCTGATCTGGATGATACCGAAAACCTGAAAGGGATAACACTGGAACAGGTTATTGTCATGGTCAGGGACACAATGGAAGAAACCAGGAGAATTTCTTCAAATCTACGGCCATCCATCCTGGACGACCTTGGGCTTCTGACGGCCATCCGTTCCGTATGCAGGGAGTACCAGAGGATTTATGAAGCAATTCACATTGAGAGTATTCTTGAGATTGAGGAATCTTACATCCCTGATTCCCTGAAAATAATTATCTACAGGGTACTGCAGGAGGCATTGAATAATATCGTGAAACACAGCGGTGCTGACCGGGTTGATATATCACTTAAAAAAAACGAACAGGGGATAGAATTTATTATAAAGGATAACGGCAGGGGATTTGACTTGAAAAAAGATCATCCTGGATCTGGCAATAAAGGCGGAATGGGGCTGGTAGGCATGAGTGAGCGGGTACTGCTTTCCAATGGACGGTTTGATATCTCATCAGAAAAAGGGGGAAATACCGTCATTCGGGGCTTCTGGCCTATTTCATAACCAGGCCTTTTTCAATTGCGTAAGCAGTCAGCGCCGACGCGCTGTGCAGATCAAGTTTCTCCATGATATTAGCCCGGTGCTTCTCAACAGTCTTCACGCTGATGCAGAGATAATCGGATATCTCCTTATTCTGAAAACCTTCTCCCACAAGCTTTAATACCTCTTTTTCCCTCTGAGTAAGTGAGTCCCATGACGATTTCTTCTTTATGCTCTTCTGGCCTTCCATAAACCCTTCAAGGACTTTTCCCGATATCTCGGGACTGACGAAAAATTTCTCCGAAAGGACAGCATTGATGGCCATCATCAATTCATCATGTGACGAGGCCTTCAGGCAATACCCCTCGGCACCCGACTTAAAGGCCTCAAGGATATATTCCTCCTGCTTATGCATGGTCAACACGATGATTTTCGTCTCATGATGTCTCTTCTTAACTTCTTTAATAACGGATATTCCGTCCATTTTAGGCATATTGAGGTCCAGAAGAAGAAGGTCAGGATTTTTCTTCTCTACACAGCGGATCGCTTCCAGACCATCCTCAGCCTCTCCGACAACCTCCAGATTATCATTTGCTTTCAATAATGCCTTCAACCCCTGCCTCAGGATCGTGTGATCTTCAGCGATAACAATTCTTTTTTTTTCGTACATCATTTTCCCTCGAAAGGATTAACAAAAATAAGATTACTGCTATCTTAATATATTTATTTTTAAAAATATCAAAGCGATTTTAAAAATGACATAGAGATTGTCAGCCCTTTATCATTAACTGATTCCACCCATACCTTACCGCCGTGTCGTTCGGCTATTTCCTTTACAATCGCCAGCCCCATACCTGTTCCATCTATCTTTTTCAGGTTCTTCCCCCTGAAAAAAAGGCCGAATATCTTTTTTGAGTCCTCATCCATCAGTCCGGCTCCGTTGTCATTGACGGAGATAACATGATGTTCTCCCGAGTCCCGATAGGTAACGGCAATCCTGTTCAGGTTATCACCGCCGTATTTTAATGCATTATCAACCAGGTTACGCATGGCCCTCAAAATGGACAGCCTGTCGGCTTTTATCTGTGGGTCTTCATCCGGACCTGACCACTCTATCCCCCTCAGGGAAATATGTATTGAAAATTCTTCCCTTATAATACGGCATATATCACTTAATCTCAGGACCTCAATCCTGATCGGCATTTCCTTGGTATTGATATAAAGATTAATATTTTCGACAAGATAAGTAATCTGTTCCGAGGCATGCAGAATCTGGGTACAGATGTTCTTTCCCCTGTTATCCAGCAGGTCTGAATATTCCTTATAAAGTCGTCTCGTCAGGCCGTAAATGCCTATAGCAGGGTTTTTAAGGTCATGGGAAATCGAAAAGGCAAAGCGCTCAATTTTTTCTGAAGTTTCTTTTAACCTTTTATTTGCTTCGGCAAGTTCAGCTGTGCGATTGATAACTGCCTGTTCCATCTCAGAGTAAGCTTTGTTAAGGGCTGTTTTTGACCTTTTCCTCTCAATAGCATATCGAATTGAACGTTCCAGCAGCGACGGGTTGATCTCGTCTTTGTCGATATAGTCCTCTGCTCCGGCCTTCATGGCCATTGTATCCACGTTATAGTCACCATGACCTGTCAGGAAAATTATAGGTATAGAGATTTGCTCGGGCCTTATCAGTCCAAGAAGCTCAAGACCATCATGTTTGCCGAGCCTGTAGTCAAGAAGGCAGATTTCATAATCATAGTGGTTTAGCGCTCTTATCGCGTCCTCAAAATGAGGGACCCAGTCAACCTTAAAATAAACTTTTTCAACCTCTGAAAGGAGATCCCTGATCAGGATATAATCGTCCTCATCATCATCCACCAGAAGTATCCTGATAACGGGTAGAACGTTCATATTGTCCATTGGGCCTTTAATGTGATTTAAAATTGCCACCGTTACCTGACTCAAAATGACATGCCTTCCGGAGATGCAAAAATTCTGCTGTACCTGCCGGTTGACAGGATCTTTACAGCAGAACCGTTTGAGGTATCATGAAGCCTGTTTCGAAATTCCTGTTTGGCATAATCGTCTATTCTATCCAAAGAATCAGTGTGGATAAATATTTTGGATACACTGCGGGAGTGAATATTTAAGGCATCAATCAGTTCTGAGGCCGCCTTATCATCAAGGTCCCCTGTTAATTTAAAATGGGTGCTCTCATCGCTTCTGTGTATAAGAATCCTGAATGAAGCCGACATGCGTCCTCCCTTTGTTAGTTTAAGGTATCAGCCGGAA
>JBFYXR010000102.1:0-4744 GCA_041310455.1 Desulfobacteraceae bacterium
TTGAAGATTTTAAATAAACAAAAAACGGTTTCAGATTGTTCTCAATAGCCTCCCAGCCCTGATAGAGGAATGGCAATCCTGTAGCATCAAGAAATTGCGATGTTTCAGGGGAGTGCCGGTACAATGATGCCACCAGCTCAAAATCCCCGGTATTCATTGCCCTGGTAAAATCTGTAAACACCTGAAGCACTTCCTCCTCTGCTGATGCTGCAGCTGCAGGCTGGGCCATGGAAAGACAAACCAACAGTATAACTGAAGGCAATAAGCCAGATAAAATTTGTTTTCTCATTTTCAGATCCCCCTATTAAAATGCTCGGGAGCAGGCAAGTAAATACCCGCTCCCGAACTGCTATTGCGTGTTGCATAAAAAATTAACGGACGCCTAATGCCTCCAGTGCTGACGGTGTGAAAAGCATATCCTTGTATGGAGGCATGATCTTGAACTGTTCATCATATTTGTTATAAAGGTTGCTGGCTATCCATGTCCCGGTCTTAAGATCGAAAAAGCCCCAGATCAGCGGAACGACTGCGGGGACATCCGGCATTACTATGGGAAGCGAATAAAGTGATCGCCACAGCTCTCCGTTCGCATCATATCTGTCGGTCCCCACTGCCTCCCAGGTGTCTTCATCAATGTAGTAAAGGCTCCTGGGACACTGATGCCGCTTGCCCGTCGCGAGGGTCGCTTCGACGACCCATACCCTGTGAAGCTCATACCGGACATAGTCGGGATTTAAATGCCGGCTATGAACGACTTCGTAAATATCCCTGGGCTCCATAATCTTGTTGCAGTTGTAAGGGATGTACATCTCTTTTTTGCCGATGATCTTCCAGTCAAAAACCTTAAGGCCTTCAGAACCGCCCCATACTTCTATCTCATCGTAGAAGGTCACCCCGGAAAGCGTGGACAGCGGCGTATCACAACAGGCCCTGGGGAGCTGTCGCACGCGGCGCTGACCGGACATATAGAGCCATGACCGCGACTTGGAACCTGTCAAATTCTGTCGCCCCAAAATGTTCTCACCGACCTTTTGCGGCGGACCGTGCGGAACAAGTCTAAGTATCCAGTACTCGCCGTCCCATTCTTTTTCATAGGTCTCCAACGTTAGGTCTTCCCTATAGTAGGGCATCAGCTGTATTGCCTCAGCCTCGTTTAGCAGGACAATCTTTCCGTTCGCCGTACCCAGGAACGCCTCATTGTTGAAGCGCCAGGCAGACGGGCGAACATAAAGCATGCTGTTCCACATCACCTCCAGCCCGGTCTTTGGGATGGGAAAGGGGATACCGGCGAATGCGGACTTAACGTCGTAACCCTCAAGATAGGATCGGGTAGCGTTTTTGTATGTGTTGTCATAAGCAGACTGGGGCGCGGCCGCAGTTCTGCGGGTCGGATAGACATTGATCCGGTAGGTATCCGGATACTTTTTAAGCAAGGCCTTATCTGCTTCGGAAAGTTTATCCGCGTACTGGTTCATGTTCTGGGCCGTAATGGCAAATAGTATCTTGTCGTCTTTGAAGGGATTCGGCCTGCGACCGCCGTTCACAAATCCCGGGAGCGGAGTGGTATATCCGCCTTCCCAGGCAGGAATTGTGCCATCCTTGTTTCCTGCTTTTTCACCACCCAAAGGCGTAAGGGTTGTCTTGAGTTGTTCTGCCTCCTGGGCCGTTACCTTCGCATCTGCAATGCCGGCGCCAGCAAACAACAGGCACAGTATAGCACTGAAAATTATCTTAATTGATTGGTTCATTTATGTTCCTCCTCTCTGTAATATTAAAATGCCCGGCGAATATAGAATGACACATAGTCCCTGTCGCCGATCGTTTGATACTTGCCATAACCTGAAAGTTGACCATTTTCTATAATTGGATATTTTTCATTTCCGAAGTAATTTACATATGCCAGGGTTAGGTACCAAACATTGTTATATGTGCCGCTGACCCCGATATTCCATGACCCTCCTTTATGTACTCCCGTATCCTGCACAACAGACCTGCCTTCAGGGGCATACTCTAGCCCCATGGGCAAGGACATATCGAATCCGGACAGGACCTGTGTCCACTGGGGTTCATAGACCAGCTTCGTTTTAAGCCCATAGTCCTTTTTGGCAGGGTCCAGCATATCCTCGTTTTTCTCAACGCTGATCCGCTTATTATATCCCACCTCAAATATCAGTGTTGCCGTGTCTGACAGGAAGGTAGGAGGCAGACCGGGCATGAACAGATTTACATTGGCATGAAGCGTCCTGCCGACCGGGTAGAGGGGGTGCTTATCATTGTCAGCGGTCTGGCCCAGGAATGGCAAGAGCGATAAAGAACCCTCAGGTGATTTTAAGGGTGCATTGTCCCTCAGTGTAACCTCCGCACCTATAGTCCATATCCCTATGGATGTATTTGCGCTGAGGCCGTATGCCTTGATATTTTCGGGATAGACAAGGTAGTACTTGTCAAAAATCGGGATCACTCCTACATGCGGAATGTTCATAAAACCTGCAATGGTTGTGTACATCTGAGGGACTTTGTCATGGTAATTCAGGTAATATGCCCCAAAGTCAACGCCAAACGGACTCGCATATTTAGCCTGAAAACCATATTGCCCTGAGTCATCGGGCTCCAGGTCCTTCCCGCGTGTAAATTCCATTCCTGGAATTCCTGGAGCAACAATAATACGCTCACCGCCATCGATGAGTATGTCCACGTTGGAGAAATAACTTCCTACTGCAGGTATCCTGACGCCTTCCCATTTAAACTGATAATAGCCGCTGAAGGATACCCTGTTGCTAACCTGCAGGCTGGCTGAAACCTGCGGTATCGGCCTTATCATTTCCTTTCCCTGCACGTTTGGCAGTGATGCCAACTTGGCGGCATCAACAGGGGCCATCCCTGCAGAGATCCCATTGTCACCGAAGAAAAAAGATGTTCCCCACCAGAGGGCATACTGTCCTAACTTATAGTTGAGCGCCATGTTTCCCAGGTCAAAACTTCCAAATGTGAAGGCATCCAGAAGTTCGGCGTTTTTGCCGTGAATCTTCACTGTTGCATCGGTAAACTCATTATAAGGCACTGAGGTTTGATTTGCTGTTAAAGGAAAGTCATTGTCATTTTTTTTGTTATAAACCGTGTCATACCATGCCGCCCCTGTGACCCTGACCCCGAATCGATTATAGGAGAGATCCAGTTCAGATAACAGGTCAAGACGATTCATTACAAGGCCCTTGTTAAAATTCCTGTCCCCGTCATCAGTATTGGGATCGGCCAACAGGGTGCTGTCCTGCTCGCTTAACCGGTCCATGACACTATAGGTCAGTGTATTGTCAAATCGAAAATTGACATCAGGGTTGCCGGTTTTGATCTCTATGGCCTGCGACTGGCCTGTAAAAAGTGTGAATACAAAAAGTATTGCCCCTATGACCTCCATGAGTCTTCGGTTGAAACGAAATAAAATTTTTGAGATTCTAGTCAGTTCCTTCACCATCCCATCCCCCTTTCGCGCTGTCGACGCCGTGCCCTTGATTTAAGTATTTGCCGATTCGCAGTCCGATAAACGCTTTATATCGAGGAACAACCGTCTTTTTAAATTAGCGCCAAAATAAATGTTTTTATTAAGCCAAACCACTATGGATCTGGCAGCTCCTCACCGTCTACAATCCGACGCAATAATGAAAAAAATACTTTGCGGTTCGGATAAACTGATATGTTTTGCCGATCCCATTATTAAATCTTCCGGCCGATAATCGCCCCTTCATATATGGCATCGGAGGCATCACGGGGCAATACTGCATCCCCGATGGAGTAGACCTCGCTGACCTTCCCGTCCAGGGCAATTTCCTCAGCGAGCATATTAACCGGCGCCGTTTGCCAGGCCGCTACAACAGAATCAATGCCGGTCAATGTTTCATGAATACTCTCGCTCTGCAGTACCACTTCACCATGATCGATCTTCTCGACACTGGTCTTCAACCTGACGGTTATTGCTGGATCTTCACTGATTCTTCTTGTTGTTACCATCATACGGACAAAGCCCATGTCTGAGCCCAGGGCAGGGGAGGGCTCCACGATAATGACTTTGCTGCCCTTTTCCGCCAGGAACTCTGCTACGGTAAGGCCTTGTCTTTTCCCGCCGATAACCACGGCGGTTTTTCCGGCTTTTGCCTTTCCGGACAGGATATCGAAGCCGGTGGATACAATCGGATTGTTGATGCCCGGGATTGCCGGTCGAAAAGGCTCCGCCCCCGTTGCCACGATCACGACATCCGGGGCATACGCCTTTACATCTGCCAATGTAACCTCTTTATTCATAATGATCTTTACCCCGGACTTACGCACTTCCTGGATGCGGTAACGGGCAGTCTGATAAAATTCTTCATGCAGATTACCCTTTGACGCCCAGCGTATCTGCCCTCCAAGCTCATCGTCCTTCTCGTACAAAGTCACATTATGCCCGCGCTGGGCAGCAATCCGCGCGGCCTCCATGCCTGCAATTCCACCGCCTATAACCATGACCTTTTTCTTTGTCCTGGCCGGTATCAGCGCAAATTCACGTTCTCTCCCTGCAGCGGGATTTACCGTGCATATGCTCCTCAGGTTCATGGCCATAGTATCGGAGCACTTCATGCAGCCCATGCAGATACAGATGTCGTTCATTTCTCCACGCTGAGATTTGACCAGTATTTCAGGATCGGCGTTGAATGCACGGACCATGTGCACGAAGTCTGCCTGGTTATTCTTCAGGATGCTTTCAGCAAAG
>JBFYXR010000103.1:0-3017 GCA_041310455.1 Desulfobacteraceae bacterium
CTCGCAGAGCATATCCCTGTTCTTCCGGTAAAATGATATGTCCACGCTGGCGTCGAGAAAAGACGGTATCGCCCTCTGCATCAGCGCGGGGGCATTAACAAAACCCAGTATCCTGTTGCTCATGATCAGGCCTGCGGCGATTGTCTCCTTTTCCCGGATAGCAGGGTTGACGGCCACGTACCCGATCCGTTCCCCCGGCAGGGAAAGGTCCTTTGAAAAGGATGTAGACATAATGCTTTCCCTGTACATGTCAAATATGCCTGGGACTTCGATGCCTTCATAAACAAGCTTCCTGTATGGTTCATCGGATATCAGGTATATCGTCCTTCCCAGCTTCCGGCTGCATTTGTCAAGCATTATCCCCAGCCCTGCAAGCTCCTGTTTTGTGTAAACCCTGCCGGTGGGGTTGTTGGGCGAGTTGATCAATACCGCCTTGGTCCTCTCACATATGGCGTCCTCCATCGCCTTCAGGTCGAGCGAAAAATCCTTTGCCGTCGGTACTATCCTTGGCTGCCCCTGATGATTTTCCAGGTAGAAATTATACTCCATGAAATAGGGTGACGGAATAATTACCTCATCACCGGGATCAAGAAGGGTCTTCAGTATTACGTTCAGGCCGCCTCCGGCCCCGATGGTCATTATGACGTCTCCGGCTGAAAAAGAGGCACGGTTGTTTCTTGAGAGAAAATCGGCGACAGCCTGCCGCGTGCTGTCATAACCTGCATTGGGCATATAGCCATGATGCCCCGGCTCGGGATCATTGATCAGGCCCGTCAGGACCTCCCTGAATCCTGAAGGCGGTTCAAGGTTAGGGTTGCCCAGGCTGAAGTCAAAGACGTTTTCCTCCCCGAACTCCGCCTTTCTCTTAATGCCTTCCTCGAACATCTTCCTGATAAGGGACGCATTTTTAATGGAATATTCGATCCTTTTCGCGACAGCCATACGGTTCTCTCCTGTTGATCAATCTGGTTTAGGTTAGTTGGTTTTTTAATTTTTGTAAAGTATTCTATTGATGAAAGATTACAGATAATTGTATTTTCAGCCGCATCAGGATAAAATTGTTGAATGGAATCAATCCCGTCACGGACCGTTATTCTTTTACGTCATTACATATCTCTTTTCTATTGATTAAAGTTAGTATAAAATAAAGTTTCATATGGATTCCGCTCTATGGATAGATAGGGTATAAAAATAAAATAACAAGGTCGGTTCTATCTTAAAAGGAGGATAGCCATGCCAGGCACAGCCAAGAAAAAACCTGTTATAGGCATACTTACCGGAGGGGGCGATGTCCCGGGATTGAACCCATGCATCAAGGCCCTGGTTTACAGGGCCGCGGGCGAGGGCATTGATGTCATAGGCATCCGGAGGGGATGGGCGGGAATCCTGGAGTACAATCCCGACGACCCTGATGGAAACCAGAGGAACATAGTTGATCTGAAACCTGTTGATGTAAGAACTATTGACCGCACGGGGGGCACGTTCCTTCACACATCCAGGACCAACCCCAGCGCGACCAAGAAAAAGGACGCCCCTGCCTTTCTGGCAAAAAAATACAAAAAGGGCGAGACAAAAAAGGATTTTACACAGCAGGTACTGAATAACCTTGAACAATTGAAAATTGACTGTATGATACCTATCGGAGGCGACGACACCCTCAGTTTCGCGGAAAGGATACATAAAGAGGGGTTCCCCTGCATAGCCATACCCAAGACAATGGACAATGATGTCTTCGGGACGGATTACTGCATCGGATTCTCCACGGCTATCTCAAGGAGCGTCAATTTCATAAATTCCCTCAGGACCACCGCGGGGTCCCATGAACGGATTGCGATTGTTGAGCTCTTCGGCAGGTATTGCGGCGAGACATCGCTTATTGCCGCCTATCTCGCCGGTGTTGACCGCGCGATTATACCGGAGGTGCCCTTTGATGCCCAGCGCCTTGCTGAACTGGTCTTGAAGGATAAAAGGGGAAATCCGGGCAACTATGCCATGATAACCGTCTCGGAAGGGGCGGCGCCCATCGGAGGAGATATGCTCCTGTCCGGCGACTCCGACGCCTATGGCCACAGGAAGCTGGGCGGGATCGGCGAGATAACAGGTGAGATGATAAAGCAGCTGACAGGGCAGGATGTGCTGAACCAGAGACTTTCATACCTCATGAGGAGCGGGAACCCTGACTCTCTGGACCTTATGGTGGCGGTCAATTATGCGAACATGGCCATAAGCCTATTTATGAAAAAGACATTCGGACGCCTTGTGGCGCTGATAAGCGGGACATATACGGATATCCCGTTAAGCACAATCTCATCAGGGCAGAAGAGGGTGGACGTGAGGGAGCTGTATGATGTTGAAGAATATCGTCCCAAGGTCCGCCATGTCAGCGGAAAGCCGATGTTTTTATATTAAGATCGGATATCAATTTTTCAGGGTCTTTTAATTTTGTATCTGTCTGGACAGGGGTAGAGATGGGCGCAAGGCTCAGCCCTTCGATTTCTCTCAGGGTCATGAGTAAATCGAATGAGGCGCAAGGTAAGATAGAAAATTAAATTCAATATTTTTATTCTAAATCGCCGGCCTTCTTTTTCAGCGCACTTTTTATTTGTCATGCATAATTTAGTTCGATATGCTTTGATCATTCTGTGAAGTATGATTATTGGAGAAAAATGGACTTATGACAGACAACAGGGTTCAGAGGAGAAAAAGCCGCAGGATATATGTCGGCAAGGCGCCGGTCGGAGACGGCGCCCCGGTTTCCGTCCAATCAATGACAAACACCGATACCAGGGACGTCTCTGCAACAACGGCTCAGATCAGACGGCTTGAGGAGGCGGGCTGCGAGATTGTCCGGCTGGCGATCCCTGACGAGCAGGCGGCAGACGCCCTTAAACTGATCAAGAGGGAGGTGTCTGCCCCGCTTATAGCCGACATCCATTTTGATTACCGTCTTGCCATAGCGGCTATGAAGGCAGGCGCGGACGGCTTGAGGATTAATCCCGGAAACATCGGCGGCCGTG
>JBFYXR010000104.1:0-3677 GCA_041310455.1 Desulfobacteraceae bacterium
TTCGTGATGGAAGACGGCAAATGGAAGATCTGGCACATGCACATCTACACCGATACTGCATGGGCTGTTGGAGGAAAGATCAGGTCCTCCGGCGGAGGCATCGATTTTAGCGATATATCGAAGATACGCACGCCGGACAACGCCGAAGAGAATTACAGGCAGCTGAGTCCGACGACCGAGATGGTTCTGGTGCCTAGACCTCCCGAGCCTTATCAGACATGGGCTGATACCTGGAGCTACGTGGACCCCGGTGAGTAATGCACATCCATCAGTTCTCCTTATTTGGAAAGCATTAGCTGATGATATCCGCATTTACAAGATCGGGTATCATTTTTAGACAATTTCTGAACCGCAGCAACTTCGTAAAATGCCACAATAAATGCACCATTTATCATTGCCAAATTATGAATGAAAGCTATGATCTGGATGCTTCATCTATATCTCTTGTTTCCCCTATGCAGGTCTTGATTTTATCTATGCAGCGATCAGCGAGTCTGAATTGGCAGCGCTGGTTGCCTAATGTTCATCCGAAAACACTAATTTTCGGATTCAAGCTGTCAGCTGTCAGCATTCAGCTTTCAGCGAAAGTCTTACACATTAGTCAGTTAGCTGAGTGCTGATCGCTGACTGCTGAATGCTTCATCCATAAATGCCTTGTTTATGGATGGACACTACCTAATGTCTTCGTATCATAAGGAGAAATAAAAATGGCAATAAAAGTTATGGATTGCGACCTGGTTGTGCTTGGCGCGGGCGGATGCGGCCTGGTCGCGGCAGTAAAGGCCGCGGATATTAGCGGCAAAAAGGTGATAGTCCTTGAAAAGGCCAAGAAGCCTGGCGGTGCCACAACATTTGCCCATGGCATGCAGATAAAAAATTCAAAGTGGCAGACGGCTGCAGGGCTTTCAGGCCAGAATAATACCGGACCGGCCTTCCCTTCCGCACAGGGCGGTTCTTCCAGTATGGCTTCAACGGAAAGAATCGCGGGCGGCCCGGCGCGTGGTGGGGGTCCGGGCCCGGGCGCCACACCTGATGTCTCAGGCCAGTTTTTCGACTGGCTCGTGGAAAAGGGGGGCGCGGAAAAATATTTCAAGGTATCAAAGCCGGGCGAGAAGGTGCCCATGATGGGCTCTATTTCCATGCCAGCGCGTATTGATAAATATAAGAATCATCCAGACCCTTCCATAGGGCCGGGATGGATGGGGACCTACTTTGTCGAAAAAATGCTTGAGTGCTGTGAAAAATCAGAGATACCGGTGCTTACCGGTGCCCACGCAAAAAAATTTATTACAGACACACAGGGGAGGGTAACGGGGGTCCTGGCCGATACAGGCGATGGAGAACTCCAGGTCAACTGCAGGGCATGTTTCATAGGCGCAGGTGGCTTTGGCGCAGATTACGAACTGCTTCAAAAGATGTGGCCCGAGGACTATAACGGCAAGAGTATGCACCGTTTCTCCCCTCCAACCTGCACAGGTGATTGCATCAAAATGGCAGAGGAGATCGGGGCAGCCGTGGACATGAGCGTGGCATGGGTCTCTATCGGAGGGCCTGCCCATCACCCCTATTCCTACTCAATCTATCGCATAATGTGGCAGCCCGAGAATATGTATGTCAACCTGAACGGCGAGCGCTGGATCGATGAGACAAAGGGATTGAGCACGGTATCTTCTGCCCTGCTGGCCCTGCAGCCAAAGGCCGAGATGTTTGCCATTGCTGACAATGAACTGACCGAGGCGCTTGGCGAAAGGCTTATTGCTAATCCGCCCGAAGAGAGCGATATACCCATCCTCAAAAAATTCAGGGAGGATATCGCCTATGAGGTGTCTCTTGATGAAAGAGGCGTCAAGGGCAACCGCACCAAGAAGGCCGATACGCTGATAGAGCTGGCGCTTAAAATGGATATCGACCCCAAGGCCTTTATTGCGGCAGTTGAGAGGTATAATGCCTTCTGTGATAAGGGGCTGGATGAGGATTTCGGCAAAAAACCCGAATATCTGAAGGCAATCCGCAAGCCCCCCTTCTATGCGTTCTGGGGACAGCGCTTCACCCAGTGCACACACGGCGGGATACTGGTAAATGACAAGACTGAGGTCCTCGACAAAAATGGCAGGGTTATGCCCGGTCTGTTTGCAGGAGGCGACGGCACATCATCCGGTGACAGGGGCGGAGGAGGTCTCCCCGGAGCTATCAACAGCGGATATTCCGGCGGAATCACGGCGGGGAAATATATCTTAAATTCATAATTGGCGTCAAATGCCACAAAATAGGCATGTCTTGCCATAGCGGATATTCTGTCATAACTATAGTGTGGGTTCATCTTGATATCTTTTCATGCTTTCCTGCCCATAAGCGAGATGATAATTAGATTCAAGATGACACTCCTTTGAAAGTCGACAGCAGGCCCTGGTGCCTGTTGTCGACTCTCTATAAAAAACCCTTTTTAAAACCTGTATCATCCGTTAAGATGGTTGGACATATCCTTCATCTTAATTTTATGACAATAAACTCTTCAGAGAGGGAAGATGCGCACCATATCTAATCAATTTCTTATAATTAATATTTATCCGAAAATTGGAATCTTCAGATTAACGCTGACAGCCTTCAGCCCGTCGACTGATATATTCGCCTTCCGCTGAATGTTGAGCGCTGAAGGCTGATAGCTTTCATCGCAATCTTAAAAGGAGGAATAAAAAATGTCTGAATTAAGTAGAAGGAATTTTATAAAGCTTGCAGGACAGGGTGCAATCGCCCTGGGAATGGGTGGCATTGCGCTTTCAGGAAGGTCATGGGCTCAATCAGGAAGTGCAAAGGCACAGCAGGCGAATGAATTAGCAATTCCCATAGAACCGCCGGACAATATCTGGGAGTTTTATTATCCCGGCCAGTACAACGCTGAAGACGCAAAAATTCTGAAAAATTTCCAGGCGGAACTCGACCTGATCAACAACCGCAGGATAAACATTGAGGACCTGGTAAGCGGCAGGCTCAATACATCCCAAATATTGGGACCGATGGGGCTGACGAAAATTACCCGTGAAAATATGTCGACCTACAACAGAAGGTATGGCGCCAACAATCCCTTGTTCAGCGATAGGGCCTATGCTAAAAAAACAAAATACAGTGATGTAATCGCGTTTCCCCTTCTCCTGCAGCCCGAACTATGGCCTGCCATGAGCGACGCGAAGGGATTGGTTGATTACATGGTGGTCAACGGGCTTAACTGCACCTATAACTATTACAAGCCGTTTTATGAGGGCGACACCCTTTATCAGGTAATCGACAGCCAGCGTTATGTGGATATCACCCCCGCCGCCGGCAGCCACTACCGCACCCTGGCCATGAGCGGCACAGCAAGAATCTTTAACCAGAAGGGTGAAATGGTAGCCGAGAGCGCCAGCATACTGAAAGAGAGCTACCGCCGTCACAAAGACCCGGCAAAGAGAAACCCATCCGGAAACAAGGCATGGGAAAGCCCGGACTGGTGGAGCCGCAAACCGCACCAGTACACAGATAAAGACTGGGAAGAAATAATCGGTATATGGAAGAATGAAAAGTATCGGGGCGCCGAACCTCTGTATTGGGACGATGTAAACATCGGGGACGAGCCGCCTCCCAGGGCTGCCGGTCCCTTCCTCGCGGATGAACTGGGAGTGGACATGCTGTTTCATGTCCCG
>JBFYXR010000105.1:0-3800 GCA_041310455.1 Desulfobacteraceae bacterium
TAAAGATAATGAACCTTTTTTTCTCTCTCAATGTCTTGAATGTTATCTCTGCCGTGTTGTTTGTCTTAACCGGCTGGCTGTTGGCGATAATGAATATCTCCCCGTCCGGTTTAAGGATCTTGTAGATCTTCCCTATAGTATAAAGGGCATGCTGCTCCAGCTGTTCCCCGGAGATTATCTCGCCCGTCCTGCGTAGTTTTTCAAGAAGTATAGTCCTGTATATATCCCTTGTAAGGATTACCATGTCAAAGGGTTCCCTGATTGATCCTAACCTGGCAGGCGTGTTAATAACCCTGAAGTCGTGTTCCTTAAAGCGCAGGTTCAGGTTGTTAATTATAGGATCATCGTCATGGGTCAATACGCCTATTACAAGATTATTCTTCATATATTTCTTGCAGTGGAACTCTATGATCTTTGTGATCTCATCCGCCTTATCCTTTATGTTCTTTACGGATTCCGACACAAGCTGGCTGGGGATCAGGTAATAGGGCACACCGAGAGAGGAAAACCTGATAAGAAGCCCGATTTTTTTGTATATACGGTTCAGATCGGATGAGTGCCTTTTTATCTCCTCCTGATTATCAAATGTTATGGACTGTATGAGCTTGAGGTCGCCCGGATCTAGGTGATCATATATCTCAAAAAAACCGAAGCCGTAGGCATTGCCTCCAAATCGGCTCGACAGGAGAGGAGGATGGTGGTGTGCCGCGAGGGTGCCCGGCGTTATATCGGAAGGATTAATGCCCAGGCCCTCAAATTCATCAGGCTTGATGATGCCGAAGGGGTCTTCTGACCAGAAAGAATCCTGAGATCGGGATTTATTGGGTTCCATCTGAAATCCTTGCCTTGAAGTCATACGCCCATGTCTGATAAAACCGTTTCAGCCTTATCCGGCTGAAATATTTTTCCATTCACTAAAGAAAAAACATCATCTGTAATCTGAAAGGACATGCTCGGCGTCCTTTCAACGAATAAAAACGCAATACCCTTTTCCCTGTTTATCCTGCCTATGGAGGCAAAAAAATCTTCTGCTAGGACAGGGGAAATCCTCTGAAAGGGCTCGTCAAGGAGGATCAGTTCAGGCTGCGCCATCAATGCCCTTCCCATTGCAAGCATCTGGAGTTCTCCAATCCCGCACTCGGCAGCCGGGGTTTTTTTCCTCGGCATGAGTGCCGGAAAATAGTCGTAGACCATTTCGACGCCGGTCTTTTCAGGTCTGCCGTGACGTGCATATGCCCCCAGCATCAGATTCTCCTCGATTGTCAGGGAACTGAATTCCCTTCGCCCTTCCAGGATATGGATGATGCCCTCACCGATGATCTCCAGCGGCGTCAGATTGTGGATCTTCCTTCCCCTGAACTCAATGTCCCCGTCCGTGATAATGCCGCCGTCATATGCCAGCATTCCGGAAACAGCATTCAGGAGGGTTGTTTTGCCTGCGCCGTTTGTCCCTATAAGGGAGGCCAGATGCCCTCTTTCTATTGAAAAGGACGCGCCTTTAAGGACATCCCTGTTGTCCGGGTAGGAGACATGGAGATTATCTACAGAAAGGATATGATCACTTGAAACCATTGTTAAAGACCTGTGAAAAGGGCCATGACCTGAAAGCGGCTCTGATATCACTCCATGCTCCGGTTATTCCCTTCGGCTTAAATATTATAAACATCACTATTAAAAGACCTGCGGCAAACTCATATAATGAGGACACACTGAAGGGCATCTCAAACATATCCAAAAGGATTCTGTCTCCGAAGGCAGACGCCTCCTTGAGTAAGACAACAACAACGGCCCCCAATATAGAACCGGGGATGCTTCCCATGCCCCCGATTATTATCATGGCGATGAGTATGACTGAAAAGGAGACATTGAAATCTCCGGGGGAAATAGTCAGGCTGAAATAGGAGAACAGGGCGCCGGCAATACCCGCGTAGAAGGAACCGACGGCAAAGGAAAGCAGTTTATACCTGAATGCCGGTATCCCCATTGCCTCGGCGACCCTCCGGTCATCTCTTATGGCGCAAAGCGCCCTGCCGAATCTTGAACGCATCAGATTAAAGGCCATCAGCGCCATGACGGTCAGCAGGGCAAAAATAATATAGTATAATATCATGTCGCTTTTAAACCCTATGCCTGAAAAGCCGGTTTCTGCGATGGAAATGCCTGCGGCGCCGCCTGTAAGGCCTTTCCAGTTTGTGAAAATGAATTCCATTATCTTCTGGCATGCAAGGGTGGCAAAACACAGGTAAAATCCCATGAGCCGAACAGCCGGAAGGCCGAATCCGATTCCGGCAACCGCGGAGACCAGACCGCCTGCCGGCACGGCAACATAGAATGGGGCATTAAAAAGGTTCGTCAGGATAACCGCGGTGTAGGCGCCAACGCCGAAGACGGCAGAGTGTCCGAGAGAGATCACACCCGTGTATCCCGTAAGGATATTAAGACCGATGGCGGCTATGGAGTATATGCCTATCATGTTTACGACCCTCAGGACAGCGGAACTGCCGGCAAAGGGTATTATGCCGAAAACGATGAAAAGGCCGGCAAAAAAACAGAGTCTGCCCGGGTCCGTTTGAAAAAGGCCCAGTTCTTCTCTATAGGATGATTTGAAGCTGCCGCATCTGTAAAAATGGAATCGTTTCATTAGTCAAATTTTGTAACTGTTCATAGGGTTATTAAGATGTGGGGATCATTCCGGCATGCTCCCCGTTTACTCCTTAATCCCGGCCAAGTCAATCTTGTCTGAGAACAGTCCATTGGGTCTTGCAATCAGGATCATGACCAGTATCAAATAAGGGAAAAGGTCCCCCAGTGGACCTGAAAGACGGCCTCCCGCGCAGACCTCCAGGACACCTATCAGAAGGCCTCCCAGGACCGCTCCTCTCATGCTGCCGAGTCCGCCGAGAATAACGGCCGGAAATATTTTTGACTCCATGGTTCCAAGGTCAGAGGCATTCAACCCTGAACCTGCCGCCATGAGAATGCCGCTGATTAGCGCTGCCGTTCCCGCAACAGCCCATGAAAAGGTAAAAAGCCTTTTAATGGGCATACCAAGTGAAATGGCGGCCTTCCTGTTGTCAGATACGGCCCTGATATAGAGCCCCAATGATGAGCGCCTGGACAATATAAGGAAAATGAGGACAAAGAATATTCCCGTAACCAATATGATGATGCCCGATGAGGAAATCGATGTCCCGGCTGATACCTGCTCCGCAGGAGGCAACGGAATAAAAGACATCAATCCTTTAAGCATGAGCAGAATGCCGATGGACACAAATATGCCCTGCTTCATATTAACAGGGGCCAAAGGGCGTACAAATAACCGTTCAATAACAAACAGGACAAAAAAGCCGATTAAAACAGTGAGAAGAAATGCCACGATTACGGTGTTCCCCGGCAAGGCAGACAGCAGGAGGAAGATAAACGCCCCCATTGCCATGACCTGACCATGGGCGAGATTGATGATCCTGCCGGTCTTGAATAAAAGGACGAACCCCATGGCAGATAGCGCATACAGGCACCCGAGCGAGATACCTTTTAACAGGAGCATATAAAGGTCGGTCATAATTCCGTCATTCTCCTTCAGAAAGAGATATTATCCTGATCATGGTTTTAGTTGTCCTTATTTCATCGTTGGCGGCTCTTAAGCGGCCGACAAGGGCAGCCTCCGACCTGTCGGCGTACACGGCATCCAGTATACCCCTGTATTGTTCAAAAAGGAATTTTCTTCTTGCAATGCCTGTCTTTGTCAGCTCTTCATCAGTATCAAGCTCTTTATTCATAAGGATGATCTTCCGCACGCG
>JBFYXR010000108.1:0-2832 GCA_041310455.1 Desulfobacteraceae bacterium
ACGCAGGCATTGACCTGGGATCAGCGAGCATAAACTCCATCGTCATCACCCAGGACAGAAGGATTGTCTATGAATCCCCCTATAAGCGTCATCTGGGCAGGATGGAGGAATCGGTCTTCTCGCTGATAAATGAACTCTACAGCAGATTCGGCAGGGAATCCATAAGGTCCATCAGCTTCACAGGGACGCACGGAAAAACGTTCGCCGGTTCCTACGGAGGATTCTACGAATTCGACACCATAAGCCAGGTAACAGGCGCGATATTCATAAGGCCGGATGTAAGGACTGTTATCACCATGGGCGGCCAGGATACCGGGCTTTTCAGGATAAGGCACAGGGACAATGGATGGGACCTTGAATCCTTCAACACAAACGGTCCATGCGCCTCGGGCACAGGTTCATTTATCGATCAGCAGGCGATGCGTCTGGCGACATCCTTATATAACAACAGGATTGACACATCACAGGAACACATAGACAGTATACTGGCTGACTTTATTGAACTCGGGCTTAAAAGCAACCACCCATCCAATGTAGCGTGCCGTTGCACGGTATTCACCAAGTCGGACATGATTCACCTCCAGAACAAGGGTGAACGCCTTGAGGATATCATATACGGCCTTCATCTGGGAAATGCCAGAAACTACATGAGCACTATTGTCTCGAATCAAACCCTTTACGACCCCATCCTGTTTATCGGAGGGCTGTCACTTAACAGGCTCCAGGTCCTGGCCCTGCAAAAATATTTTCCGAACCTGACGGTGCCGCGGTACTGCACCTCCATGGGCGCCCTTGGCGTTGCACTTCAAGCCCTGGAGTTAAAAATAGAGAATAGCATTGATCCCGGCGCGGGCAATAACCCGGTCAGGACAAGTCTGACCGACCTTCCAAAGGCCCCGCGGCTTGAACTTAAAAAAACCGTTTTCAAAGACAATCCCCCTGCAGCAGCCGCAGTTATTATAAGGGAGACACCTGTTTATCTTGGAATCGATATAGGCTCAACAACTACCAAATATGCCCTTATCAATAAGGAACGCAGGATAATCCACAAACAGTATGTGCCTACCCAGGGAAAGCCCGTCGAGATAACCCAGGGTCTCTTACGCCACCTTCAGGGTGACATTGGGAATAAAATAAAAATTATGGGTATTGCGACTACGGGTTCGGGAAGAAACGTGGTGGGGGATTTCTTAAACGCAGACCTGATTATTGACGAGATAACAGCCCATGCCAGGGGCGCTGTGGAGATAGACCCGGAGGTAGACACCATCTTTGAAATAGGCGGGCAGGATGCAAAGTATATCAGCCTGTCCAACACCTACCCTCTCGACTTTGACATGAACAAGGTGTGCGCCGCAGGCACAGGCAGTTTCCTGCACGAGCTGGCAAACAAGTACGGGATCAACATAGTTGGTGAATTTCAGGATATAGCCATGTCCTCCGGGTCCCCGGTCAGGCTGGCAGAAAGGTGTACAGTGTTTATGGAATCGGACCTTGTATCCTACCACCAGAGAGGGGCCGCAAAAAATGATCTCATGGCAGGTCTCTGCTATGCCATCGTACATAACTACCTTAACCGCGTTGTCGGCAGGAGAAAGATCGGCAGCAGGATTATGTTTCTGGGAGGCCCATCACTTAACAAGGGCGTTGTTGCCGCATTTGAGAATGTTCTGGGAAAGTTCCTTATCGTCCCCGAACACAGGGAGGTATTAGGGGCGTTCGGGGCAGCAATAAGCGTCTTTGATAAAATGACGGAGGAAGGAAAATCCCGGAGCTGTTTCAGAGGGATTGAAAGCGCAATACAGGACTGCATGGAATATACCGAGAGGACCTGCAGCGCAGACAAAAACTGTCATAACCAGTGCAAACTCAAGGTATATGATTTCTGCGGCAGAAAGAGCATCTGGGGCGGAGAATGCGGCCGTTACGAAGTGGTCAGGGGTGCGGGGCAAAGGAAGGAAAACCTTTTCGACCTCAGGGAAAAGATATGGCAGTCAGCCATGTCCGGACTCTACGATGTGCTGGATGATAAGCCCGCCACGCCGGGCTATGGAAAGCCCACAATAGGCATGCAGAGAGCCCTTTACACGATTCAAACCTCGGTGCTCTGGGCCAATTTTTTTGACCGTCTTGGATACAGGCTTGTACTGACGCCGCCCACAAACAACAGGATATCGGCAATGGGGATAGAGGCCATGACCGCTGAGACATGCTATCCCGTGAAGGTGTCTCACGGACACGTAAGGTGTCTTGAGGGAAAAACAGGCCGCCTGTTTCTCCCTGTAATAATCAATATGCAGACACTGATGGAAAATGAGAGGGGATATTACTGCCCCCTTGTTCAGTCCAACTCTTACATGACCGGCGCAGCGCTTGGCCTCAGGAATGATAATGTTATTTCTCCTGTTATACACCTTAAACACGACAGATCCGCCCTTGGCGTTGAACTGGCTGAACAGCTTTCGGGTCCGCTGGGGAGATCAGGACGCGAGATTAAAAAAGCCCTCGGATATGCCCTGGAGGCGCAGGACCGATTTATAAATGAAATGCATCGCGCCGGCTCTGAGATACTCGCTTCCCTCGATCATGGGTCGCCTCTTGTTGTTGTCACCGGCCGCCCGTACAATCTCTATGATGACAGATTGAATCTAAGGCTGGGGCAGAATCTGGCCAGGATTGGCCTTACAGCGATTCCGATGGATTTTATCGACCTGCAGTCCGTGGATATCTCGGATTTCCCCAACATGTACTGGGGCCTCGGGGCTCAGAGATTGAGGGCTGCCAGGTTCATAAGCATCAAGGATGGCTGCTATGGGCTTCACCTGACAAACT
>JBFYXR010000016.1:0-2487 GCA_041310455.1 Desulfobacteraceae bacterium
CTTCCGATCTCGCCTATTACAAGGAGGGCCTGAACCCGGTAAAGATCTATGTGGAGGATAAATACGTAAGGGCCGCAGTCGGCGGATTGGGCGAGGCCAAGACCGGCGGCAACTATGCCGCGAGCCTGCTGGCGTCGGAGGAGGCCAAGAAAAAGGGTTTTACCCAGGTGCTCTGGCTGGACGCCGCCGAACGGAAATATGTTGATGAAGTCGGCACAATGAATATGTTTTTTATCATTAACGATGAGATAATCACCGCCCCCCTGACCGGCAGCGTGCTCCGAGGGATAACAAGGGACTCTGTAATCCGGCTTACCAAAGACTGGGGACTCAGGGTGTCGGAACGGAGGATATCCATAGATGAGATCCTGGATGCGGCCAAGAACGGGACACTCAGGGAGGCCTTCGGGACAGGCACGGCCGCAGTTATCTCACCTGTAGGGCAGATAACCTACAGGGGTCAGGACTATATTGTCGCGGGCGGGAAAATGGGAGAGATATCCCAGAGACTTTATGATGAGCTTATTGGCATCCAGTACGGGCTGAAGGAAGACACCCACGGCTGGAGGGTGAAGATCGGTTAGGATTTCCTGTGAATAATGTATCTACAGGTCTTGATCAGTTCAGGGACGGTAAATGGAAGGGCTATGAGGGAAGCAGGCTGGGGCTTCTGTCCAACCAGGCATCCCTTGACGCCAACCTTATGCATGCAAAAAACGTGATCTCCGGGGTCCTGCCCGGTCATCTTAAGGCCCTTTTCGGCCCTCAGCACGGGCATGGCGGCGAAGACCAGGACAACATGATTGAGACAGGCCATTCCTTTGACAGGGATCTGAACATCCCTGTCTACAGCCTGTACAGTGACCACAGAGAGCCCATGGCAGAGATGCTTGACCTGATCAATGTCCTGCTGGTTGACCTCCAGGATGTCGGGACGCGGGTATATACATTTGCCTCAACCATGCTGAACTGCATGAAGGCCGCCCAAAAGGCAGGAAAAAGGATAGTGATTCTGGACAGGCCGAACCCCCTTGGAGGCATTGTCACCGAGGGCAATCTCCTGATGCAGGACCTTTTCTCCTTTGTCGGACCATGCGGGATCCCGATGAGACATGGCCTTACCATGGGCGAGATGGCATTGATGTTTGATGATGTCTTTCAGCTGAAGGCAGGACCGGAGGTTGTCCCCATGGCCGGCTGGAGCCGCAGTATGCTGTGGCACGATACGGGCCTCAGATGGCTCATGCCTTCTCCGAATATGCCGTTACCCGAGACGGCCTATGTATATCCGGGTCAGGTGATATGGGAGGGGACCAACCTGTCCGAAGGCAGGGGGACGTGCCGACCCTTCGAGATCTTCGGGGCGCCCTATCTTGATACGGTGCAGATCAGGGAAAGACTTGCCCCGGAGTCGATTAATGGATGCCTCCTGCAGGACATTACCTTCCGCCCTACATTCAATAAGTGGGAAGGGCAGCTTTGCAAAGGCTTTATGATACACATACTTGATCATGACGCCTTCCATCCCTATCTGACGTCTATCGCCCTCCTCAAGGCCATCATGGAGACCCATAAGACGGACTTCAGGTGGAAGGATCCTCCCTATGAATATGAGTTTGAACGCATGCCCATCGATCTTATACTTGGCGACAGGTCGCTTAGAGAGTCAATTGAGCACGGTGCGGATATCTTCAGAATAAACAGCGGATGGATCTCTGAAAACCGGGATTATGATACATGGAGAAAGGGGTATCTTCTTTATAATTAATATTCATCCGAAATGCCTGTTTTCAGCTGAACACTGATTAACAAATAAAAATGCCGTTTATCTCGTTCAATGCAGGGAGATAACGGCATTTATTGTTGTCTGCAGGTATAACCGGGATGTTTTGTTCTCTTAACTGACCGGGTGCCTTTTCAACCCTTTAAAACATTATCGTATTCGTATCAGTTCGGAGCTGAAAACAGGCAGAAACTTCTGTCTGCTTCATTTGCAGAATCTGTCAGCAGTCGGATTACTTTTTTGGCCCGCCACCTATCCATTTATCAATGGCTTCCTTGTCAAAGCGCCAGACCCTCCCAATCCTTATGGCGGGGATCTTGCCTTCAGCGGCATATTTACAAATCGTAATCTCATGAAGTTTGAGATATTTTGCTAATTCTTTTGTAGTCATTATCTGTGGCATAATAAACTCCTTATTATTATTTAATAAGTCAATCAACTGATTGATAAAACATGTTATAATATTTATAATACTTCAAAGTGATTAAGTCAATAAAAAATAGTAAATAGTAAATAAAATTATCTTATGCTTACATATTTAATTTGAATTACTTCACTCCACGCTTTATTCTGAGAAAATAAGAATAACTACATGTTTTAAAAGGATAAATACACTTACGTCACTTATTTGAGGCTCATAACACGGAGGAAGACTGCCTGAATTTTAAGGGGAAGGAGAGATGCAGTGCCTAACAATCCGGGAT
>JBFYXR010000112.1:0-13553 GCA_041310455.1 Desulfobacteraceae bacterium
CGGGGCTTTTAAGCCAGCTGTTCAACGACCCCTACTATCTCACTGTCGGCATGGGGAGCAGGATATTCCTGGGTGGGGCGCAGGGGTATGTCGTGGGCCCGGGGACACAGCACAATCCCGCGGCTGACAGGGGGAAAAACGGCGTCCCGCTCAACGCTGCCGGGACACTAATGGTTACAGGAGACATGAAGTCGATGTCCCCCAGGTGGGTGGCAGGCGTAAGCATGCTCGGCTATGGCTGCTCGCTGGCGGTCGGACTGGGATTGCCGATACCTATTCTTAATGAGGAGATAGCCCGCTATGCCGGGGTATCCGATGAGGAGATTTTCGCAAGGATCGTGGACTATGGAAACGATTATCCAAAGGGCGAGGGAAAAAGCCTGGGGTATGTAAGCTACGCAGAGTTGAAAAGCGGTTCGATCAGGTTTAATGGAAAGGATGTCCCGACAGTGCCCCTTTCATCCCATGTAAGGGCGCTTGAGATCGCTAATATTCTAAAGGGCTGGATAGAAAAGGGAGAGTTCCTGTTGACGGAACCCCAGGTCATGCTACCTACTACAAAGAGGAAGTGAGCGGGGATTTCCACGAATATCTTCTTGTAATTTAAAGGATAGAAGCCGCAAAGCATCTCGTCTTTTCATTGAGATGAGGTCTTGCGGCTTTTTTATGGGACAACAAGATTGTCTGCTATGGTAATTTTTAATCCTGTGGCGTCTTGACAATAATGGCATTTGAATTTACATTGAGAATCAATTGCAACAAGAAGTGAGATTAATAAATATGTCCGAAAGCATAATAGCTTTATTGATTGTGTTAATTGCCTTTGTCTTTATTGTAATGAAGATATCAAGATCCGTTACAGGGAAGGGCATGACATGCGGATGCGGTTCTGAAAAGGCGTGTGGGGGATGCAGGGATTTGATGCCTGATGGTCCGGGACCAATAAAGAAACTTTCCTGTAAAGGGAGCGGTTACTGATGAAACAGATCATCTCATTAAGACAGATGGCCAATGACCAGTCCGGGATTATCAGGAAGATAAAGCCAGGGGGAGAAATGGCACGCCGTATCAGGGAGATGGGGATTGTGCCGGGCGCTCAGATCATGATCATCGGGCGGGCGCCTCTTAAAGACCCTGTCGCAGTAAAGCTCAAGGATTTTACCCTGACCCTGAGAAATAACGAAGCGGATTATATACTGGTTGAGATAGATGCCTGAAAAAGTTGAGGACAAGATTAACAAGACCATCACCATAGCGCTTTCGGGAAATCCCAACGCAGGGAAGACAACCCTCTTCAATGCCATCACCGGCGCGAGGCAGCATATCGCAAACTATCCCGGCGTTACTGTGGAAAAAAAGACCGGCAGGACCAGTCATGCAGGCTATGAAATAACCGTGGTTGACCTGCCCGGCACCTATTCTCTTACCGCCTATTCCCTTGAAGAGGTTGTCGCAAGAAATTTCCTGATTGACGAAAGACCGGATCTTGTTGTGGATATTGTTGATGCCTCCAATCTTGACAGGAATCTGTACCTCGCATTGCAGTTTAAAGAGCTGGGGATCCCCCTCATAATTGCCCTGAACATGATTGACATGGCCGAGAAAAGGGGCATTTCCATTGATTATGATGCATTATCCTCGCTGCTCGGCGTGCCCGTTGTCCCCATTGTCGCCAGGGAATCTGAGGGTATCAATGAGCTGATGGACAGGGTTGTAGAGGTTGCCCTGCAGGGGAGGCGCTGGCAACCGGAGCTTATATCCTATGGGATGGATATTGACCAGGGGATTGACAGGATAGAGGGTATTATTTCAAAGGCCTATAATCGTTATGAAAAATATTCCTCCAGATGGCTGGCCCTTAAATCCATAGAGGGCGACCCTGAGATAAATCAACTATTCCTTGAGAACGGCAAAGCAAAACAAGGCATCGACGCCATACGCGATCAGGTTTCAGCACATATCCATAAAACACTTGAGGATGCCCCTGAAGGGATCATCGCGGAACACCGCTATGGATACATAGCCGGAATAATAAAAAAGACAGTCAAGAGAAGGCTTGAATCCCGTATTGATCTGTCGGACAGGGCGGACACAATCCTTACAAACCGCGTTCTAGGCCCGATTATCATGCTGGCCATACTTTACGGCATATATGCCTTTACATTCAACCTCAGCAGGGCGCCCATCGGCTGGCTTGAAGCAGGATTCAGTCTTATAGGGGATCTTTTTAAATTCATCCTGCCCGAAGGAAACCTGCAATCCCTTGTCGTATCGGGCATAATAGACGGGGTAGGGGGGATACTCAGTTTTGTCCCGCTCATCATGTTCATGTTCCTGGCGATCGCCATACTGGAGGATTCGGGGTACATGGCCAGGATAGCCTATATGCTGGACAGGGTGCTCCGCTGGTTCGGCCTGCACGGAAACTCGGTTATGGCCCTGATTGTAAGCGGGGGCATATCAGGGGGATGCGCGGTGCCGGGTGTCCTGGCCACAAGGACACTGAGAGATCCGAAGGAGCGGGTCGCCACCCTGCTTGTGGTCCCGTTCATGAACTGCGGCGCCAAGCTCCCGGTCTTTGCCCTGCTGATCGCCGCCTTTTTTACAGAGGGACAGGCAAAGATGATGTTTTTGTTTACCCTGATATCATGGTTTTTCGCCCTGTTCGCAGCGAAGCTGATCAGGTCGACCGTGCTCCGCGGGCCCAAGACCCCTTTTGTAATGGAGCTTCCGCCTTACCGCGCGCCCACCCTGAAAGGCATGGCCATACACACATGGGAACGCACATGGCAGTATATAAGAAAGGCGGGCACCGTAATACTCGGGGTCTCGATTATCCTTTGGGCAGCCATGACATTTCCCGGCCTTAACAGGGATAGGGCCGCCGAGTATGACAGACAGGAGGAGGTCATGACGAGTGATTTCCTATCCTCAGCTGACGTATCAGGGTTTTTGAGTAACTCAGATGATCTGAAAGCCCTTGATGGTTTAATCGCTTCATACCGGCGGTCAGGGAGTTCGGATCATGATGCCGTGATGTCCTCAAGGGAGAAACTTTTATCCCCTGTGGCAAAAGCGGTGGCGGATATTAAAAAGGAGGGACCGGCGGAAAAGGATGGATCGGACGCTTACCTGAGCTGCGCCTATGAATACATCGGCTATAAGGACAGGCTGACCCTGCTTGGAAGAGATAAAAACGCCGACATGCTCATGGGTACTGTGGCCGGCAGGATCGGAAGTCTAATGGAAGCTGTTACCCGATATATCGGTTTTGATTACCGCACCAATATTGCCCTGTTTGGAGGTCTTGCGGCCAAGGAGGTTATCGTATCCACCCTTGGTACAGCTTATTCCCTTGGCGAGGAAGGCCTGGAGGCGGAATCAACTCTGCCTGAAAGGCTACGCAGGGATCCGGGATGGAATCCCCTTGTCGCCTTTACGCTCATTATCTTTACAATGCTTTATGTGCCCTGCCTGGTCACACTTATAAGCATAGCCAGGGAGAGCTCCTGGCTGTGGGCGGGATTCTCGGTTTGTTTTAATCTTATTACAGCCTTTATCATCTCCTTTATTGTATATCAGACGGGCTCAGCCCTCGGCATCGGCGTGTGATCATCACATGCAAGGCCGGTGGCCCTCATTTATCGTTGTTTTGAAACATCTGTTGCTTTCTCATGATAATTATGTATCATGCATAGGTCTTAAATATGATCCCGGCGGCCGGCAGGTATTGATGGTAAAGCCAGGGAAGACGCGGTTATTATAGTTTGTTTGGAAGGAGACTGATTATTATGGAAAGGATCCCTATAACAAGGGAAGGTCTTGACAGATTAAAGAAGGAGCTGAACCATATTAAAAAGATTGACAGGCCCCAGAATGTCCGGGCAATAGAAGAGGCGCGGGCCCACGGCGATCTGAGCGAAAACGCGGAATACCACGCAGCTAAGGAAAGGCAGTCGTTTATTGAGGGAAGGTTAACGGAACTGGAGAGCGCAATCGGCAGGGCTGAAGTGATAGAGATCAACAGCAGTGTTTCCGACAGGGTTGTATTCGGAAAGACCGTTCTAATATACAATATTGCCACTGATGAGGAGATAAAATATCAACTGCTCGGCCCCTATGAATCCGAACCGGAGCAGGGCAGGATATCTGTTCACTCTCCCCTGGGGCATGCCCTGATCGGAAGGGAGGTCGGTGACGAGATAAAGGTAAAGACCCCCGGAGGGATACAGGAATTCGAGATACTGGAGATCGTCTAATGCTCATCTAAAAGTAGTATCTTTCAGGAGAAATCAGCCGCAATGAAGATATTTATCCACGGCCTTGAAAGCAGCAATCAGGGCGCCAAGGCCATCTATTTCAGGGAACACTTCCAGGATATGGTTATACCGCATTTCACCGGGGAGCTTTCCGAGAGGATGGGCAAATTGAATGACCTACTTAAGGAAAAATCCGGGATCATTCTTGTGGGATCGAGCTTTGGCGGCCTGATGGCATCCCTTTTTGCCATGGAGGATGAGGCCAGGGTTGACAGGCTTATACTCCTTGCTCCCGCGATCAATTATTTAGACTCAAGCGGGTACAGGACCAAAAGGATATCAACCCCCATCAGGATATACCACGGCACAAGGGATGACGTCATACCTTTGAGTGCGGCAGAGGATGCGGCTGAAAAATATTTTTCCAGCCTTATCTTCAACAGGGTGGATGACGATCATTTTCTGCACAGCACCTTTGAAACGATTGACTGGGACGGCTTTTTAAAGGAGAAGAGGGAATAAAAGGATGTTTGAACAGGGAGTAATAAGACCGCCGAGCGAGGCCTCAAGCCTTTTCGTCAGGGTCACCCGCAACTGCCCCTGGAACAGGTGTCATATCTGTCCGGCCTATAAGGGGAAAGATTTTTCAAGGAGGTCCGTTGAAGAGGTAAAGAGGGACATCGATATGATGGCGGATTATTATTCCCCTGACAAAGGCCTGTTTACCTCGGCATTTCTACAGGACGCCGATTCCCTTATATTGCCTGTCCATGAACTTGTAGAAATAATCGCTTACATAAGAGAAAAATTTCCAGGGATAAACAGAATAACAACATATGCAAGGGCAAAGTCCATGAAAAGGAAGAGCCCTGAGGATTACCTGCGTCTAAAAGAGGCGGGGTTGACCCGGATCCACTCGGGTATGGAGAGCGGGTCTTCAATTGTACTGAAACTCATACAGAAGGGGATAAGCCCTGATGACATCCTGACCGGGGGCATCCGGGTAAGGGAATCAGGGATCTCTCTTTCGGAATATATCATGCCCGGTGTCGGCGGAAAGAAACTCAGCAGGGAACATGCCCTTGAGACCGCAAGGCTCCTTAACAGGATAAGGCCGGATTTTATAAGGGTCCGCACCTTTGCAGTCCATCCCATGTCGCCGATTCAGAAGATGATCGATCAGGGTTCTTTTGAACCCATGAATGATGAAGAGGTGGTTGAAGAGATACGTCTGCTGCTTGAAAATCTCGATGACATGCCTTCCCGGTTCCGCTGCGGAGATTTCAGCCTGAACCTGCTGATGCAGGTGGACGGGATGCTGGACCGTGATAAAAAGGCCATGATCGGTGAGATTGACAGGTACCTTGCCATGACAAAGGAACAGAAGCTTGCCTATTCCCTTATCCAACGCTCATACCCCGCAATGAGGCCCATTGATGTGGTTCAAGACGAGGGTGTAATGGAGAAGATGAGAAAGGAGATCGGGAGGCTGGAAAAGGACGGCGGCAATGCAAACGACTATATTCGTTCGCTCATGACCAGCCAGCTTCCCCAGCCCCAGACAGACTCCTGGGATTGAAGATAAACAGGATTCAAGGATTCAACCGCCTTTGCTCTATTAGCTTCGGCGCGGCAAGAGGGGTCGAGGAGTCGAGTGATAAAAAGGATTTTCACTTGAACCCTGGAACCCGTTCGACACGCTCACGGCCCTGAGCAATATCGAAGGGCCTCGAATCCTTGACCCCTGGCTGTAAGGCCTCAGCCGACAGCTGTTTACTCAGCTGGGGCGTTTCCTGCCTGGGGAACGCTGAATGAATACCCTATGCCGTAAACGGTCTGGATAATCTTATTGCCCGGAAGGATCTCATCGATTTTTTTCCGCAGGTTTTTAATATGACTGTCGATTGTTCTGTCGTACCCGTCAAAATCATACCCCTGAATCTTTGATACAAGATCGCTGCGTGTGAAAACGCGGCCCGGCCGGGATATAAGGACCTTCAGGAGTTCGAATTCATTCGGGGTCAGCCGCAGGTCGGCCTCTCCGACCGTTGCCTTGTGGCTGTCCGGATTGATAGTGATGGGCCCTGCGATCAGTTTTTCCTCTGCAGGATCGGGGTTGCTTCTGCGCAGGACGGCTTTTATGCGGGCGACGACCTCTCTCGGGCTGAAGGGTTTGCATATATAATCATCAGCCCCCAGTTCCAGGCCCAGTAGCCGGTCGATCTCTTCTACCTTGGCCGTTAGCATAAGGATAGGCACCTTGGAAAAAGACCGGATCTCGCGACAGATTGTCATTCCGTCTTTGCCCGGAAGCATGATATCCAGCAGGATGACATCAGGAGGATTAAGACGCACCTCCGAAATGACCGTATCGCCTCTTTTAAGTATTGACACATTGAAATTGGCCTGCTCAAGATAATCACTCAGGAGCTCGGCAATTTTTTTATCATCTTCGACTATTAATATTTTTCGTTTTCCCATATATGTTACATCCTTTTATTTAATGTTATCTGTTGACCGGCTCCAGGGGCAGGGTTATTTCAATCTTCAGCCCGCCTTCTTCACCGTTTTGAGCATGGACGGCGCCATTGTGCAATTCTACTATGGATTTACAGATCGCCAATCCAAGCCCGCTTCCACCCGTCATGCGGCTTCGGGAGGCATCCGTCCTGTACAGCCTCTCAAAAAGCCTGGGCAGGGATTCCTCCGGGACCCCCGGTCCCGTATCTTCAAAAACAAGGGATATATTATCCTTTGTGCTGGACTGTTTAATGATCAGGCGGCCCGGTTTTTCCGCATGAACAAGCGCATTCTCAATGATGTTTGAGAAGAGCTGCACAAGGCGCAGGGGATCCCCCAGCACCTGCAGTTCGTCACTCTTCGGTTTCAGTCTGACATCCAGCGACATCCCGCTCCCCTCGATCCTGTTTTTAAAATGATATATAACCTCATTTAATACGGATATGGGTTTTACAGATACCATCTTCATGGAAATGGCGCCTGCCTCAGCCAGGGAAAGGGTATGAAGGTCGTTAACGAGTTTTTCAAGATGTTTTGCTTCATCGCAGAGAGACTTCAGGGACTTCTCATCAGCCTTTCGAACACCGTCCTGAATGGCCTCGATTTCACCTATTAAAACGGAAAGAGGAGTGCGCAGCTCATGGGAGATATCGGAAAGCCACCTCAGTTGACTCTGCTCGTAGTCCTCCATCTTCTTGGCCATGAAATTAAACCGCTCGGCAAGATTTCCCAGTTCATCTGAAGACTTCACATGGATCCGGATCCCGAAATTTCTCTGGGTCAGGGCCTTTGTCGCATCAGCCAGAAGCCTGATCGGTTTTAAAAGGTGCCTTGAAAAGATCAGGGCGAAAAATGAGGAAGCCAGAAGAACTATGCCGCCGGTTATGAATATTATCATTGACTGCTTCTTCAGATATTCCTGATCAAGGGCCTGGTCTAGGGTATCCGGTCCCCTCATATATGACCTGAGCCCGACCCAGCCTACGGTGATATTATCCACAATAATAGGAAGGGTATCGTATTCTTCCAGGGTTCCCTGCGGGTTCCCCGCGATCCGGTTTTTACCGGCATCAAACAGGCTAAGGCGCGGACCAAGATTCTGCGGGTCCCATATGGGCATGGGAGGCACGCGGTCCATGCTGATCGGTCTCATTGTAATGGTGGGTTCCAGCGGGGGCTTCCCCTCCTGGGCAGGCCTTACCATATCTGCCTTAGATGAGCCGGTGTTGAGAAACGACCTCCATAGATCAGGATTCTGAAAAAACAGGTCCCAGCCGTTATTCTCGGAATAAAATTCCGCCACGGCATCCGCCAGGTATTCCAGCTTTTTCATGTCGTTCTGCTGTCTGTAGCTCTTGAAATAATTATTTGAAACCCTCGCTGCTATTACGATTAGCAGTGAACTGGTTACTGTTACCAGCAAAAAGGTGATAAAAATTTTTAAAGACAGATTTAATTTCATGGCCTTTTACAGATGAAAATAGTTGAAAAATTACGATTTAGATATTTACTATCAAATCCAATATACGGGGTAAAGATTATTTACATATTTTCATGATTAATTTACTTTATTCATAATTTATTCATAATTAACCAATTGTGAGGACAGGAAAAAACATAACCTCGATGATCATGTGTATTCAGGCAGGGGAGCATAATGCCCGGTTTAGACCTCCGGAAACGCCGCTTGATAAGACCGGGGTGCAGGATATCTACGTGGCCTTAAATCTTTTTCGCCTCATCAATCAGCATGACAGGGATGCCCTCCCTGACCTCAAACATAAGCCTGCAATTTTCACATATGAGCCCGTCCTTCTTATCGTTAAGATAGATTTTGCCCTTGCATTTCGGACATGCAAGGATGTCCAGCAGTTCCTTACTTAATGTCATAATATCACTCCTTTACTTTTCCTTACTCTTTCTCTAACCATAGTGAAAAACCCATCCTTCTCCCCTATAAAATCGAACTTTATGGTGAGATAGGAGACCAAACGATCTACGGACAGGATCTCTCCGGACCTCATCCAGTCCTTTTCAGTTGTAATCAGAAAATCGGCCCCCTGCTTCTCCCTCTCAGCAGTCATAACCCTTATCTCGTCAGAGGAAAAGGGGTGGTGGTCAGGAAAGGGCCTGAAATTCAGGATTTCAGCACCCTGTCTGAGTAGGGTATCCCTGAATGAATCTGGCCGGGCAATGCCGGCAAAGGCCACGACCCTTTTCCCTTTTAAAAAAGACGTATCATGGTCCGTTTTCACGGCGGGAAATATAATCCTGTCAGGCAGATGATCGCCCAGGAAAACAGGTCTTTCCTGTAAAAGATTTTTCAAGTCGTTACTCATTGCCTTATCGCCTCCAAGCTGGCCGGCCCTTGTAAGTATAACTGCGTCAGCCCTTGATATTTCACTTGCAGGCTCCCTCAGCGGGCCCCTGGGGAGAAGGCGGCCATTCCCGAAAGGCATAACGGCGTCGAGCAGGAGAAGATCAAGATCCCTTTTCAGCGCCAGGTGCTGGTAGCCGTCATCAAGTATGAAGAAGGATGAACCGAAATTCCGATGGGCAGTAAGCCCTGCAAGGTAACGGTCCTTTGATGTAATGACCGGTATCCCGGGGAGCCTTTCCGCCATGAGATAGGGCTCGTCGCCTGCTTCTTTCGGTCCGGCAAGGATGTCCCTGCCATCGGATACGACTGTTACCCTTGCACGCCTCCGGCCTCCATACCCCCTTGAAAGTATTGCAACATTATACCCTTCACCATGCGCCCACTCAGCTATCATGCAGGCTGCGGGGGTCTTGCCGGTACCCCCTGCCGTGATGTTCCCTATGCTGACCGTGAACCCCGGGAGGGACATCTTTTCCCTGTCCTTCATTTTCTTCAGCCGGATACTCACTCCGATTGAGTATATCAAAGACATCAGCGACAGGGGGAGATATGACACCCTGAATTCCTTATCCTGGTGTATTCTGGCCCAGTCAATCATTTTAATTAATGTATCCTTCAATATGTGCCATAACCCGGTCCATTGAGCCGCTGTTATCAAGGACGAACTCCTTGGCCTTTATTCCCATCCTGGCCGACAACTCCCGGTCGGAAAGAAGGGTCTTCATCTTTAAAAACAGATCTTCCCTGTCTGTAATCCTGAGGCCTCCTCCCGACTCTGAAAGCCATTGCGACATGAGCATAAAATTATGGGTATATTCCCCGAAAAGGACAGGGCACCCGAAGGATGCCGGTTCAAGGAGGTTGTGCCCCCCCACGGGGACCATGCTCCCGCCGACAAAACTTATATGAGCAAGGCCGTAAATCCGCTCCAGCTCGCCTATGGTGTCCAGTAGAACCACATCATGGGGGCGGCCTTCTTCACTGACGGCCAGACTGCTCCTTGTCACCGCATCAAGCCCCATGCCCACGCTCATGTTATAAATATCCCCGGCGCGTTCAATTCTTCTGGGCGCTATAATAAGGAAAAGCCGGGGGAAATATCCCTTAAGCCGTTTATAGGTTTCAAGGATTAATTCCTCCTCTCCCTCATGAGTGCTGCCCGCGACCCAGACAGTATCCTCAGGCCGCATGTTAAGGAGCCTCACCCAGTGATCGCGTTCTTCAATCTCCATAGGTCTCCATACCCTGTCGAATTTGATGTTTCCCGTGTTCTCCACCTTTTCTGGTGAAACACCTGCCTTGATCAGCCTCTCCCTGTCCACCGCTGACTGCATCAGGAACATTTCAATCTTATCCAGCATGGGCCTTACAAAAAAGCTGAACCTCCGGTAAGCCCTTGACGTCCGGGGAGAGATTCTTCCGTTTACCAGCAATACTTTAACATTCCTTTTTTTAAGATGGGAGAGCAGGCCGGGCCAGATATCTCCTTCAACCAGTATGAGGACTGAGGGGCATACAAAATGAAATATCCTGGAGTTGGACCACCACAGGTCAACCGGCATGGGGACCAGGGCATCCACAATATTCCCCAGTTCCTTTACTGCAACCTCCATCCCCTGTGATGTCTTAACGGTGAACACAACGGACCTGGACGGGTACCTGGCCTTGAGCGCCCTTACAAGCGGTATGGCTGATATAACCTCCCCGACAGAAAGGGCGTGGATCCAGACCCTTTTTTTTCTTGAGGAGTTTGCAGGAAGATCAAGGCCCAGCCTTTCGGTGAGCCTGAGATTTCCCGATAATGACAGCAGGGGCAGGACGATTATCAGGGAAAGAGTCCACAGGAAATTGTAGAGAAATAACAGCATTTAATCTCTTTCAAAAAGTTCGCAGGTAATCTTCAGTCTATCAGACGTTCACAGGCAGTTCAATAATAAACCTGGTCCCCTGCGGTTCATTGTCCTGGACCTCGATAAAGCCTTTATGATCGCGAATGATGGTGTTTACTATGGCAAGCCCCAGCCCGGTCCCGTGTTTTTTTGTAGAAAAATACGGCTCAAAAAGCCTCATCCTGTGTTCAGGCGCGATGCCCCTGCCGTTATCCGCCACCTCTATCCTTACTATTTCCTGGTCTTCAAGGTAAGAGAGATCGACGACTATTTCACCCTTATCCTCTATCGCGGTTATGGCATTGTCCAATAGATTTATCATTACCCTTTTTATCTGTTCCCTGTCGAGCTTGAAAATCGGGACACTGGAAGAATTCCTGCAGGTCACGGTGATATTGCTCCGGGTGTCCTGATAAAGGCCGACCGCCTCCCTGATGACCTGGCCTATGTCTTCGGGTCTTGGATTTGAAACGGGCATCCGGGCGTAGTTTGAAAATTCGTTTACCAGCTGTTTCAATCCCTCTGCCTGGTCAATTATCATGCTGGTGCATTCCTCGAAGACCTTTGCGTCTTCAGCCGGGACCATGTTGCTGTACCTCTTCTTAAGGCGCTGGGCTGAAAGCTGGATCGGTGTCAAGGGGTTTTTAACTTCATGGGCAATGCGTCTTGCCACCTCGCGCCATGCCGCCATCCTTTGAGCCTTTTCAATCTCGGTGAGGTCCTCGAACACCGCAACAAATCCCGAATACTTACCGGGGTTGTCGCTGAGCATGTTTATCGAAACCAGGAGGGTAAGGTTTTTATTTCCTACCCTGAAGCTTATCTGTTTCTGAATAAACCCCTTTTTAAAGAGGCTTTTATCCTCGAAAAGGCTGTTGATGGCCTCGACCTGGTCTTTCTTCATGACATTCTTGTAATGCCTGCCGATGGTCTTCTCCGCCTTGACATTCAGCATGGTCTCCGCGGATTTGTTGATAGTAAGGATCTTCCCGTTCAAATCAGCGGAAAGGACGCCAGTAGATATGTTCGCCAGGACAATCTCCATATAGAGGCGTCTTCGCTCCATCTCGATATTTCTTTTTATCAATTCATCATTTGTTTCATCAAGCTGCATCTTGCTGTTTTTGAGGTCAAGCGTCATCCTGTTAAAGGAGTTTACGAGCACGCCTATCTCATCGGGGGCCTCCAGGTCTATAAAAAAGTCATAGTCTCCTGATGCAATGCGCTCGGTGCCTTCCGCCAGTTCCTGGATAGGGACCGTAATGCCTTTTGAAAGGAAAAAGCCGAACCACACGGAGGAAAAGATGATCAGAAGGGTGACGATGGAGAGTGTGATAAGATGAATGATTTTCATCGGGCTTTTCAGAAGCTTGAACTCTTTATATTCCTCCAATCCGTTGCTCAGGCTCTGCAGCCTGTTCACTGTGGTCTCAGGGACAAACCTGCTCAGGGCAACAACGCCGACGATGGCCCTGGACTCGGTCCTGGAGAAGACAGGTACAATGCCTGTAATAAGATCTCCATGGAGCGATGACTGTGTGTGAATTGCATCCGTGCCCTTTTGCGTGCCTTCAGAAAGCACCTTGCTGCTCAGATCCTTAAAGGAAGCAAGATCTGTCCTTTTATCCTGAGAGGAGGCCTTCAACTCCAGCTCGCTGGAAAAAACCTTGACGGACGCCAGGCCGTATTCAACCTGCTTTTCAATAACGAATTTTTCAAGTTCTGCAGACCTTGCCTTAAGCATATACCCGTTATGGGTAACCAGGCTGCTTATGTTATTGCCGAATAATATAAGGTCATCATTTATTTTCTGATAGTAATCCTCTTTTACATCGGCGCCATTGTTCAGGGTTCTCTCGATCGGAAGGTTATACCAGTATTCGATTGATGTATTGATAAACTGGACGGATACAAAAAAAAGGATAATTGTCGGCAGAAGAGACAGGGAGATAAAGGCGAGGACCAGCTTGGTCCTCAGCTTTGACCCCATGATCTTTTTCTTCCTTTCAAAGACAAGCTTTACCAGGTTCCTGAAGGTCAGGTACAGGAGAAGGAGAAGGAGGATCACATTGATGTTTATCAGGCTGAAAACAAGTATGCTGCCCGAGACCGGGAGATCAAGGCCGAGATCAAAGGCCTTGAATCCGAAATAGGACAGCAATATCACCGCTACGGCAAGACAGGCGATGATGACACGCTCCCTGCGCTGTCGCTGAAGATCTTTGCTTTCCGTCTCAAGGTATTTTTTCATCTCGGTTCAATATCTTAAATTAAACTGCACATATTTATTAAGGATATCCCAACAGTATTGTCCATGTCTATAAGATTATGTGTTTCCAGAGATCAATATATGCCGTGGAACCTTCCTTCCAATCACCCTTGGGATAACCATGTCCCCTTTCAAATAAAAAACCCCCTGATGTCCGGACCCATCACGGGCCATATTCAGGGGGCTATAAACTTCGAGGGATTTTTAATATTTCGCTGCAGTTTTCCTTAAGCAGG
>JBFYXR010000017.1:0-5117 GCA_041310455.1 Desulfobacteraceae bacterium
AAGGGCCGGAGGTGGTAATCTCCTGGTTTCTCATGAGATGGCCGCCTGCCCATACACGCACTGACTGGCCCAGGAACACTATGATTCCGCCGATAATAAGTGAAAGGATATTGGGCTTTGCAAGGACAAAGATAAACGCCAAAGCCAGGACAATAATGATACCGTTAAAAATTCTTTTCATTTTTTTAACCCTTTAATAACGTTATATATAAAAAACATCTTTGGAGGCGTGCCCCTTCCGAAGAACTTCCTTTCCACCTTGTAAATCCTCTGGAGGTCAAGCTTTGCCAGAGGCTCAAATACCCTCCTGTCCCAGAAAGGGAAGCGTCCCCGGGTATAGGCCGTGGCAAAATCAATTACATAAGGGTCGTCATTGTCGATCAGGATATTTCTATTATGAAGATCGCAATGGGCGACTCCCTTATTGTGGATCTCAGCTATTGTTTCTTTTAACCGGCTGAAACAAAGCTCACTCAGCTCTCCCCTTTTCAGCTTTTCTAGGGGAACACCGGGAACAGCCGTCATCCTGATGGATGTCCTGGTCGGTCTTGAAATAAACTGCGGAACACCCCTGACTCCCTTGAGCCTCTCAAGGGCTGCCTCTTCAAAATTGAGGCAGATCCTTGCGTAAAGCCTTGAAAGAAAAGGGTTGGCGTCATGATTTTTTTCTATGCATCCGTCAACAAACCGGACCTCGCCTTTCCAGGCGTTTCTGGGCCTGTAGGGTATAATCACATCTATGTGGCCTGACTCTAAATGATCAGCAATAATCGCGGTTTTTTCCATGGTCGGGTCATCCGGTGCGACCATTTTCCCCCCAGCAGGTTTAATTTTATCGGCCACTCATCTCATGGTAAAGCAATGGTGTCCAATGGAAAAAGGACTATAATGTCCCGGCCTATGGCTGTCAAGTTTAATCACTTCATGTTTAATTCCCCGCCGCTCGCGGCGTTAAATCTGATAAAATGGTTTTGATAACCCGCTGCTGTGCGTCGGAGTAGTTGATTAGCAACTAAATGACCGGCCGTTTAAATACAACGTAAAGGGCTACGGCAAAGACCAGCCAGAAATAATACCACTCCGCATGCTTGAAATAGGGCCGCCATCTGTCCGAGTAAAAGCTCTCCCTGAACATGGTGGCTGAAAGAAACACGGCGGCAACCATGGCAAAAACGGCGGCAAGGCGGCCGTCAAATCCGGAGATTGCGCAGAATATTATGGTGTTCAGGCGATGGGGCATCACCGTCTTCGGCAGAAACATGATAAGGCAGACAAGAGTAAGGATGTATATCAGCATTAGAAAATATATTGAAGAAGGCCAGATGCTCAATATCCCGGATTGTAAAGACCATTGGGCATACCCGTCAACGCTGTTATGCCTGAAAACAGATACAGCGATCCCTATCAGAAATGAGATGATGAGCAGTATCAGAAGTCGGCGTCGAAGACCTGGTTTTTCAGACCATGGATGGGTAAGGTACATTGCAGCAAAGACAAAACCCAGCAGCCATGATATGTCTTTCCAGGCCCAGAAAAAGAATAGTGCCGGCAGCAGGTAAATGCGGTACTGCCTTTTTTCAAGGTAACCTTCCATCGCGAAAACCGCAAAACCGAACATCATGTACTGAATAAACCAGCCGTCGATTACAACCGGTACCCAACCGATCGCAACGGAAGTAAAAAGTATCAGCGAACCGGAAAAATGGTCCTTGGTCTTTTTTTTAAGCCCCAGGAAGAGAAAAAATGACCCTATGGCAGCAATAATTGACTGAGACAGGTAAGGAAGACCGCCAAAAAAATAAAGGGCAATAATGGTATATACGGAGGCCATGCCCAGATATTCGATCTTCAGCTTTCTTCCGTAGACTTCAAAAAGATCAGGCTGATAACGCGGCAAGCCGTTCATAGCAATATTCGCCCCCCACATGAGAAATAAAAATTCTTAAGCAACTTACATGATCTCCGTTATTTCTTCAAGGTTAAAATGATCTCCGACCATTTCTGTCTTAAAAATGTTTGACGGGAATCCCTGTTGAATATATCCTGATCACACAATTGCCGTTCATTAACCTTTCTATGTACGGATTTCTTAAGAAGATTAATACTGATGGAGAAAAAAATGGAATTTCCAAACCTGTTTTCACCCATAACCATAAACTCCCTTGAACTCAGAAACCGGATTGTCATGACCGCCATGCACCTGGGATACACCCCTGAAGGTTTTGTCACAGACCGGCTGGTGGAATTTTACACCGCGCGCGCAAGGGGCGGAGCAGGCCTTATCATTGTCGGAGGCTGTGCGATTGATGATTGGGGAAGCATGCCTGATATGATATTCATGGATCATGACCGCTATATCCCGGGGCTGAAAAGGTTGACCGATTCTGTTATATCCGAAGGGGCGCGAATAGCGGCACAGCTCTATCAGGCGGGCCGTTATATCCATTCTTCGGCAAAAGGAGGCCGGAAGGCCGTCTCCGCGTCGGCTGTCCGGTCAAAGTTCACCGGTGAAACACCCAGGGCGCTTGAACCGGATGAGATACCCCTGGTGCAGGACAGGTTTGCGGAGGCAGCGGCCCGCGCTAAAGAATCCGGTTTTGACGCGGTTGAGATACTGGGAAGCGCGGGATACCTGATAAGCCAGTTTCTTTCCCCGATCACGAACCAGAGGGATGATCAATACGGAGGCACTTTCGAAAACCGCATGAGGTTCGGGATCGAGATAGCCGAAAAGGTCAGAAAGGCTGTCGGCAAGGATTTCACCGTTATTATCCGCCTTGCGGGGAATGACTTCATGGAAGGCAGCAACACCAACAGGGAGGCAAGGATATTCGCATCGGAGCTTGAAAAGAAGGGCGTTGACCTCTTCGACATAACCGGAGGGTGGCATGAAACCCGCGTCCCTCAGCTGACCATGGCTGTGCCCCACGCAAACTATGTATATCTCGCGCAGGGAATCAAGTCTGCTGTATCGGCGCCGGTCCTCTCCAGCAATCGCATCAATGACCCATCCATCGGGGAGCAGATACTGAGGAACGGTTCAGCCGACCTCGTGACAATGGCCAGGGCGCTTATCGCCGACCCGGAGATGCCGAACAAGGCAATGAAAGGGAAAAGCAGGACTGTTTATCATTGCATCGGATGCAATCAGGGCTGCTTCGATATGATATTTCTGGGAAATCCCGTAACCTGCACTGTTAATCCCGCGGCAGGGATTGAAAAAGAAACAGGGCTCATCCCTGCTGTTAACAGGAAAAAGGTCCTGGTTATAGGCGGAGGTCCGGCAGGCATGAAGGCGGCATGCACTGCAGCTGCCAGAGGGCATAGGGTGATACTTGCCGAGAGGAATAATCAGCTTGGCGGACAGCTCCTACTTAACAGGGACATACCGGGCAGAAGTGAGATGGTTACGGCTGCTGAAGACCTTATCAATAACCTGCGTTCCCTTGATGTCGAGATCCTGCTGGGAGAGGAAATTGATGCAGCTTCGGTAAAAAAGCTGTCCCCGGATGCTGTAATCCTGGCGACAGGCGCTGCACCCATAATGCCTGACATAGAAGGAATTGAAGATGAAAAGGTCATTTCAGCCTGGGACCTTTTATCCGGAAAGGGCAGGACAGGCAGAAGAATCGTAATAGTCGGAGGCAACGCGGTCGGTCTGGAAACCGCCATCTGTCTTGCAAACATTGGAACAATATCGCCTGAGACGCTTCATTTCCTTGCCATAAACAGGGCGGAGACATGGGACACAATGGAAGCCCTTATCACCAAAGGCATTAAAGAAGTGACGGTTGTGGAGATGCTGACAAAATTCGGGAGAGATATCGGTGTATCCACAAGATGGACAATCCTTGATGAGCTGAAACGCCTGGGTGTCAGGATTATAGCAGGCGCCAGGGCTGTCGCCATAAAAAAAGAGGGTCTCGAGATTGAAAAAGGGGATAAGATAGAGGTCATTCCCGCTGATTCCATAGTCATCGCCGCGGGCGCGAAACCTGAAAACAGCCTCAAAGAGAAACTGAAAGGCATAGTTAAAGAAATCCATGTTGTGGGAGATGCCGCAGGACCAAGAAAGGCCCTGGATGCCATAAGGGAAGGCTTTATGGCAGGCTTAAAGGTTTAAGGACCTTCTAAGATATCAAGACGCTGCATCCTGAAATGCAGCGCCTGTCTTTTACTATTCTTCACTTCTTATAGACGTTCAGACCGATTTTTTTATCCTCTGCCCCCGGTATGCTGATGTTACCTTCTGTTGTAGCAATGATAGTCGTCTTGCCGGATGCAGACCGACCAAACTCCTTTGAAAGATCCACCTCGATTTTAAGTATATTGCCCTCAACCTTCATTTCAACGTTCTTCATATTCGTGCCTCCTTTAATTTAGATATATCGTGTTTAAAAGATTAATAAAAATTTTCTATACGGCCGCTGCATATCCTGTCGGGTCTTTAATTCCCGCCCCGAGGAAACCCTTTTTTCTGAGCAGACAGCTGTCGCAGTATCCGCATGCCGATCCGTCGGGCAACGGGTCATAACAGCTGTGTGTTATGGAGTAGTCCACGCCAAGACCGGAGCCCAGCTTGATTATCTCTGATTTTGTCATGTGCATCAAGGGTGTCTCTATTGTCATGTTCACTTTTCCTTCAACGGCAGCCCTGGTGGCCAGGTTGGCCATCTTTTCAAAGGCCTGGATATATTCCGGCCTGCAATCCGGATAGCCGCTGTAATCAACGGCATTTACGCCTATAAATATATGTGAGCATTCAAGGACCTCCGCCCATGCCAGTGCGTAGGAAAGAAAGATCGTATTTCTGGCAGGCACATATGTAACAGGAATACTGGATGCCATTGATTTTTCATCCCTTGATTTAGGCACTTCAATATTGTCGGTAAGCGCGGAGCCCCCTACCCTCCCCAGATCAATGTTTATTATCATATGCCTTTTGACCTTGAAAAACTCCGCAACTTTTTCAGCGGCCTTCAGCTCAAAGGCGTGCCTCTGCCCGTAAAAAAAAGAAAGGCTGTAAAGGTCATATCCCTTATCCCTGGCGATTGCCATAACAGTTGTGGAGTCTATGCCTCCGCTTGAAAGCACTACCGCCTTTTTTTGCTCATTCA
>JBFYXR010000114.1:0-5173 GCA_041310455.1 Desulfobacteraceae bacterium
ACCCTGGACTATGAGCATCTCAGGGAGGCCGGGCACATAATGGGAAGCGGCAGCATTTTTGCAGTGGACGAAAGCGTCTGCGCAGTGGATCTGGCAAAGAACTGCCTTTTATACCTGGAAAATGAATCGTGCGGCAAGTGCGTCTTCTGCCGCGAGGGGACACTGCAGTTTGCTCTGATCCTTACGGACATCTCCGAAGGGCTCGGCAGAAATGAGGACCTGGAGGTCCTGGTGGAATTCGGCGAGGGCATGAAGGAAGGGGCATTCTGCGCCTTTGGAAGGAATGCGGCCAACCCTGTGCTCACGACCATCAAGTATTTCCGGGACGAATATATTGAACATATCACCAACCATAAATGTCCGGCAGGGGTGTGTAAGATCAGTTGATTCATAATTAAGTCATATTGAATTTAAAAAAGGATTTTGGTTAATAGCAAACAGGCGCAGGGCTCAGGGCGCAAGGGAATGAATAAAAGCGCAGGGCGCAAGGAAAATGATTAAAAGGCACAAGGCATAGGGCTTATAGAGATTTTAAATCCGGGATCTCAAATTTCAAATTTGAAATATTAGGAACCCTGTGCCCTGCGCCCTGAAATAAGGGGGTATTTTTTGGATAAGTTTAAATTAACAATAGATGGAAAAGAGATAATAACGACGGAGGGCAAGTCAGTGCTGGAGGCGGCCCTTGAAGGGGGAATATATATCCCCCATATGTGTTTTCATGAGGACCTGAGGCCTGAGGGGGCCTGTCGTTTGTGTCTTGTTGAAATAGAGGGAGTGGAGGGCGTAAAGGCCTCCTGTTCGATTAAGGCTGAAGAGGGAATGGTCGTTACCACCAAGTCCGAACACCTTGATCACCTGCGGCATATTGCCATGGAGCTGATCATTGCGCGTCATCCCGCGGAATGCACCGGGTGTCCGAAGTATCTCAACTGCGAGCTTCAATCAAACAAGCAGTTCATAGGCGGGAGCGAAGAGGTAAGGGTAAGGAAAAGGATTAAACCTATCTCCTCTGATGACAGGAATCCTCTTTTTGTACATGACTTCACAAGGTGCATTTTATGCGGAAGATGTGTTAGGGCGTGCCATGAGATGAGAGGAGTGGGAGTTGTTTCATTTATTCAGAAGGGAAAAGATACCTTCATAGGAACAGCTTATGACCGCCTTTTGATAGATGCGGATTGCAGGTTCTGCGGCGCCTGCGCGGCAGTATGTCCGACCGGGTCCATCAGGGACAGCGAGAAGCTCATGGAAGGGAAGGACAAGCGCAAGGCCCTTCTTCCCTGCAAGAACTACTGCCCTGTCGGGATAGACGTACCGCGCTATGTGCGCCTTATCGCCGACGGAAAGTATGATGAATCCTACGCAGTTGTCAGGGAGAGCCTCCCGCTGCCTTCAATATGCAGCTATGTCTGTCTCAGTTTCTGCGAAAACGACTGCCGAAGGGGGCAGGTGAATGACCCGATAGGGATAAGGGAACTCAAGCGTTTTGTCAGCGAAAGGCACACCGATTTCTGGAAAAGGGACTTCAATGCCCCCGAGCCCACCGGCAAGAAGGTGGCCGTGCTCGGTTCAGGTCCTTCCGGCCTCACCGCGGCCTATTACCTAGCAAGAAAAGGCCATAGCGTCCATATTTTCGAGCAGGACGCCCAGATAGGCGGCATGCTGAGGCATTCCATCTCCCGCAAACGACTGCCCAAAGAGGCTATTGAGGATGATATAAGGGAGATAATAAACGCGGGAGTAGAGATAAAACTCAACTCAGGCGACAAGAAGATAGATCAGCTCTTTGAAGAGGGATTTGACGCCGTGCTTCTGGCTGTGGGCAGCACATTCTCAGGCCCTCCTTCCCTCAGGTTCAAGGATGAGGACATCAATGTCACACCCATGGGAGGCGTTGAGGTCGATACCTACAATATGTCCACCAGCAGGAACGGGGTATTTGTCTGCGGCGATGCGGCCCTTAAGGGGATTACCGAGGATTTTATCCGCCATACAAAGAGCGAGGACTATTATGATGATTTCCATGAATCCCTGATTGAAGGCATGGTTGCCAACAGGGGCGATTCATACCGTTCGGCTACAATAGCCATCAACTCAGGTAAAATGGCTGCTGAGGGGGTCGATAATTTCCTGGGCGGCGATGGAGATCTGACAGAAAAATTCGCTCCGGCCGAGGAGGAGCAGAGCAGGGTGCTGGGTCGGCAGAAGGGGTTCTCGCGCCTTGATCGTCATGGCGGTTCATTCCAGCCGCCTGTGCCTCAATACGCAGGCATGAATCCCGCAGGAGAGGCCATTGATGAGGAAGACGCAAAGGACGAGGCGAAGCGTTGCCTCAAGTGCAACCTGAGGCTTAAGATCACACCTCCGAAGTTCTGGACAGAATATTAGGCCTTTCTTCCGGCATGGATGTTGAAAAATAAAGGCAAGAGAATGTTTTTGACAAATAAGAAGGCCAATCCTGTTGAGGGTTGGCCTTCTTATTTTTGCCAATTTCTTAAAACCCTGACGGCCTTCTCGCCCTGGCTCATAGAAAATTATTGATCTCCTTTCCTGTCTATGCAAGTCTGACCATAGATATTACTCCTACATATTTTCAACCTTTTTTTATGGGATTATCAAAGGCCATTTTCATATATCAATAAATAACAATCAAGAATAGAAGGAGGAGGGTATGAATCTAACTAAATCGCTTATGGGAAGACGGCAGTTTCTGGCTGCCGCCGGTGTGACTTCAGCCTCAGCTCTGGCCTATAACAGGCTGGCCGGGGTTGTTGACCCGGTATTTCAGGCAGGTACTGCAATGGCTGCTGAAAAGTCCGCGGCAGCTTCGGCAACCGGGGCAAACAACAAATACAGTCATATTTTATCGCCGATAAAGATCCGAAACATTATCGTAAAGAACAGGATGATCAACAGGGCAGGGTCGCCCCCGCATTGCCTGCAGGGGCCGGAGACCTATCCGGCTGAGGTCCTCAGGGAATATTATGCAACAATGGCCAGGGGCTGCGCTATTGTCTCCCCCCGCTTCGGAGGCGGGATGTTCGGAACCTCGCGCAAAACCCTCAGGGGGGATAGCGCGCACATGACCATATTTGACACCTCTGACCCGGCTGTTCAGAATTATATTGATCAGATTATTGAAGGCATCCACAGCATGGGCTCCCTGGTCATGGGCGGCGGCATGGGCGGCAGTCCCGGCGGAGGCAGCCAGGGCACCAGGTCCGCGATTCAGCAGGCGGTAGACCAGGCAAAGCAGCTTGAGGACCAGGGCTATGACGTAATGGGCTCCATGGGCGCCAGAAACATTAAAGACAAAAACGCCCTGGATCAGGCACTTGAGCAGAATTCGAGGATTCAGAGCGCAACCAATCTCCTGATAACCTCGTCGATGATGGTGAAGCACCCGGACCTCCCGCCTGAAACCAACGACGGCCAGTCTCAGATGCTGACCTCACTTGAGGATGCCGTTGCCACGGCAAAGGCCTTTGACGGGTATGTTGACATCCTGCTGGTTACGATAGGTGCAGGAATGGCCTCCCACCCGACCAACTGGAACATGGAAAAGGACAAGCCCATGACCCTCTCTATCTGCCAGGCACTGAGGGACGCCGGTGTTAAGAAAACTCTTATAGCCCCCAACGGCGGGTACCATGACCCTGGCCTCAATGATAAGTGGATCGCAAGCGGCCTGCTGGATATGGTTGTCATGTCCAGGGCATGGAACTCTGACGATGAATACGGGAAAAAGCTCTATGACGGCAGGGGTGAGGATATAAAACCCTGCATCATGTGCAACAAGTGCCATGGCCTCTCCATGAACGGGCCGTGGATCACCGTATGTTCCGTGAACCCGAGGCTGGGGCTTGACTCAACGGTAAAGACGCTTGGCGCGCCTACCTACTTAAAGAAGGTGGCTGTCATCGGCGGAGGGCCGGCGGGCATGGAGGCGGCCATCACTGCTGCTGAAAGGGGCCACAAGGTAACACTCTATGAGAAGACTGAATCCCTGGGCGGCCTCCTGAAGCATGCGAAATATTCAAAATATAAATGGACCCTCAACGACTTTAATGAGTACCTTATACGTCAGGTAAAGAAGGCAGGGGTGGATGTGCAGCTGAACACGGCGGCAACCCCTGATATGATCAAGGCAAAGGGCTATGATGCGGTTATAGCCGCCCTCGGCGCTGAGCCTGTAATCTCCAGGATGTCAGGTTCTGATGGCAAAAACGTATTCAAAGGCATGGATGTCTACGGCAGGGACCAGGAACTGGGCAAGAACGTGGTATTGATCGGCGGCGGGGAATGGGGAGTGGAGACCGCTATCTATATCGCTGAGAAAGGCCACAATGTAATGGTCCTGTCACCTGAAAAGGAACTGATGCGCCTCGACCGCGTCCATTATCCCGAGTATGTTATACATACATATGATAATTTGAAGAACTTTGATTATGAAACCGAGACCATAGGCAAGCGAATAGCAGACGGAAAGGTCTACTACACCGACGCCTCGGGCGCCGAGAAGTCCGTATCGGCTGACAGCGTTGTGATATGGGGCGGCCTCAAGGCAAGGACAGAGGAGGCAGTGAAGTTCAGCTCATCGGCAGGCAAGGCATTCTATGCCGTTGGCGACTGCACAACAAAGGGCGGCAACGTTCAAAAAGCCACACGCACCGCGTACTTCGCGGCGGCTCAGATATAAGGAGGGACGATTATGATGAAAAATATATTGATAGCATTGATGGTTTTTACGATCATGGGTTTTTCCGGGATGGCTGATGCGAAGCTGACCAGGATAGGCACGGTCACTATAGGTGCTAATTATCTTGGAGCCGGCGGCCGGGGAGGCGGGATGCCGGGAGTGCAGAGCGGAGCCCCCACCAGCAGCGAATACAGCCTTATCTATGAAGACGACCAGGGATTGGTCTGGGTCGACTACACCAGCGGCAGCAAGGAGTGGCCGGATCTGGTCAGCTGGGCTAAGGCGCTTAATGAAGAGGGCGCGCTGACATATAAGTTCAATGACGGTGTTAGCGTTGCCTGGGATGGTGACTGGAGGCTGCCGAACACCGTGGACCGTGCGAGGAAGAACGGTTATGACGGTTCAACTACCGCGGGCTTTAACATAACAAGCAGCGAGATGGGCCACCTTTTTTACGTGTCCCTCGGCAAT
>JBFYXR010000121.1:0-3118 GCA_041310455.1 Desulfobacteraceae bacterium
GTTATCGCGACCTTCTGTCTCGGACTGGCATCAGGAATGGATTTTATTTCTGCTGCAATAATGTCAAATATCGCCGCCGGCATTGTTGTAGGAGAGGTGGGGACATCTGTTGTGAAGGTTGATGAGTTGAAAAAGGCGCTTGACCGCCGCTGAATTTCCCGATACTGCTCGGACTGTTTATCTCCTGTTTTAATATCATTAAATTTCTGCGGTTATCTCCTTAAAATTTTCTTGCGTCATCTCTCTTGCTAAAAAACTGAAAATTATCTACAAATATATAATGCCCCTTCCTGAACAGGGCAATAATCCGGGGTTCGACAATGAGCACTCCCAATAAAGCCGAGGATGTAAAACTTATAGCCAGCCTCTTTTCACCTGATAAGGAACTGGTAGACAGGGTTATCAATGAGCTTGAGTCGCTTTTCGGACCCACTGACTGGATAAGCCCATGGCTCTTTTTTGACCGCACAAGATACTATGAAAAGGAGATGGGCTGGCCGCTGCACCGCCGTTTTGTATCATTCAGGGACCTGATCGGACCAGAAGAAATTGTCCGGAAAAAATTAACCACCAACATGGTTGAGAAAAAATATTTAAAAGAGGAAGGAAAGAGGATTATTAATATCGATCCGGGCTATATAACCCTCGAACGCCTGGTCCTTGCAACAGGCAAGAATTACACACACAGGATATATCTCTCTCATGGTATCTATGCTGACCTGACGCTCATTTTTCACGGCAAAAGCTTTAAAGCGATCGATTGGACCTACAGGGATTACGGGGACCCTGCATCCATAGAATATTTCAACGAGGTGCGGGCCAGGTATAAAAATCAGCTCAGGGGGATATCGACATAAAATACAGGACAAAAGGCAGAAGTTGAGAAGATAAGAAGATGAGAAGTTCAGATCATAATAAGCTCAACTTCTCAGCCTCTTAACTTCTTAGCCTCTTAACTTCTTAATTTCTGTTTCAAACGGAGGAATACACATTGATAAAAAGCATGACCGCCTTTGGACGCGGTGAATACGAGTTAAACAACACATTATATTCTGTTGAGATCAAGACCCTCAATAACCGTTACAGGGATATCATAGTAAGGATCCCGAATTCCCTCCAGGAGCTTGAAGAGGAAATCAAGGCCCAGATCTCCTCAAGGGTGAAGAGGGGAAGAATTGAAGTGACGATTCAGGTGGGCAAGAAGGACAAGGAGACAAATTACAACCTTGATCTTAACGTCCCTCTTTTAAAGTCGTACCTTGGCATCTTCAAGCGGATGAGCCATGACTTCGGGTTTAATGAGATGATGCGGTCTGATCACATCTTCCAGATCAAGGACATGATAATCATGAAGCCTGATGAAACCGATCCCGATGAATTGCGGGCATGCATAAATAAGGCTATGGAACAGGCTCTGGACTCCCTGGATGTCATGAGAGATCAGGAGGGCAAGGCGATTGAGGATGATTTTTTACTGAGGCTGGACCTGATCGGAATGCATCTTAATGTCATAGAGGAAAGATCTCCCATCGTAGTAATTGAATACAGGGAAAAATTAAGGAACAGGATAGAGGCCCTGGCGGAAGATATCCAGACTGACGAAGGGAGGCTTTCTCAGGAGATTGCCATATTCGCATCGCGATGCGATATAACCGAAGAGACAGTCCGCACGAGGAGCCACCTCAAGCAGTTCCGCAATTATATGTCAATGGAGGATTCGGTCGGAAGGAGGCTGGATTTTCTCACACAGGAACTGAACCGGGAGATCAACACCATAGCCTCAAAGGCATCCGACTCCCTGATATCCATAAGGGCCGTGGAGGTCAAGGCGGAACTGGAAAAATTGAGGGAACAGATACAGAACGTAGAATAAGGCGCAGGGCAAAGGGCTCAGGGCGCAAGGAAAGGAACAATACAAATGACTCACAAGCTTGTTAATGTAGGTTTCGGAAATTCTGTCGTTTCAAGGCGGGTTGTTGCCATAATATCCCCCAATGCCGCGCCCATGAAGAGGCTGCGGGACGAGGCGCGCCAGGACAAGAGGCTCATCGACGCCACCCAGGGGAGAAAGACAAGGTCCATAATAATCACGGACAGCAATCATGTCATTCTGTCGGCCATTCAGTCGGAGACCATCGCCCAGAGATTCAGCCCTGATATAACCCTGACAAAAGAAGAGATCAAGGATGACAATGATGAAGGGTAATATCTATATATTTTCAGGTCCATCTGGAGCAGGCAAATCCTCCGTCATCAAAGGGTTGATGGCCGGTGTAAAAGGCCTGGGATACTCGATCTCCCACACGAGCAGGCCTCCGAGGCATAGCGAGACAAACGGCGTTGACTATCATTTCGTTAGTGAGGCCGAATTTCGAAGAATGATAGACGAGGGGGCCTTTGTCGAATGGGCGACAGTATATGACCATCTTTACGGCACCTCCTTCGAAGGGCTCAGGTCTCAGACTGAAAAGGGGATGGACGTTATACTCGATATAGACAGCCAGGGTGCAAAGAATATCCGTTCTTTTTTCAGGGACAGCATTCTGATATTTATCCTCCCCCCGTCCCTTGAGGCCCTTGAGCAGAGATTAAGGGCAAGGGCTACTGACAGTGCCGATGTGATAGAGGGAAGATATAAAAAGGCGGTCAGCGACCTGAAAAACTGCGAATGGTATGACTACCTGATCATCAATGACGACCTGGAAAAGGCCATAAGCGATGCCGGGGCCATTATCCTTGCCGACCGGAACAGAAATTCAAGGATGCTGCCGATTGTAAAAAAAATGCTGGGGATATGACTTCTTCATTTTACAATCTCAAATCAAAATTAATATAAGTCAAGCCCTCTGGGCTGAATAATGGGATTTTTTATTGCAGATAGTATTTATCAGAATTCCCCTCTTAGGAATTCTGATAAAATTTATTTCTCTGCGTTCTCCGCGGCTCTGCGGTGAGATAGTTTTTGAATTAGAGAAAAGACATTGAGACACCACATAGAAAAAAACCACAGACACAGCCCCCATCTGATCCCCGGGTTTCACAGCGTGAAAGAGGCCCTTTCGTCCGACAGGATAAAGGTTCACGAAATCTGGATCAGTGAGGGGAGAGACCCTGCAAG
>JBFYXR010000018.1:0-6095 GCA_041310455.1 Desulfobacteraceae bacterium
TATAAAAACTAAAATTCTAATGCTTAAAATAAAAGCCTTAAGAGTTTAACGTATCGTTTGTGAATTTAAATTTTTCTCTTTCAGTATTGCTTCGGATTTCGACATTCGGATTTCGAGCTTCCCCCTTTTTTGGTTTAAGGAGGTCTTCATGGAAACCCTTTACTATCTTGTCTTGATACCTATGGCGTATATAGCCTTTGCAGTGTTTGTCCTGGGAACCGCTGCAAGACTGGTGAAGATATTCCGCGAACCGGCCGCCACTGTTAAACTGCAGATCTTTCCTGAAAAGCGGCCCAAATGGCTATGGGCCGTTTATGACACCTTCCTTTTTCCGACGGTATTAAGGCACAAACCCTTGCTGTGGGCCTTCCTTATGTTGTTCCACATCAGTTTCATGCTTCTTATAATAGGACATCTGGAACTGATCCGGGGATTTGCAGTTTTTCAGATTGTTCCTCATGAGGTATTTCTCGGGAAGGGTTTTATAGGGCTCATCCTTTCAATCTGTTTATTATATTTTTTGTTCAGGAGGTTTTCCTCTCCGGTAAGGGAATTATCGGTCCCTGAAGATTACTATCTTCTTGTTCTGCTTTTTTTGACAGTCTTTTTCGGAAGTGAAATGGATTGGGCCAGGCGGTGGTATTATTATGATACAATATCCGTTGATAATTACAGGGAGTATCTTTTCAGCCTTTTAACCCTAAAGCCTGAATTGCCCTATGAGATAACATCTTCGGGGCATTCTTTCATGCTTGTCCTTCATATCTTTTTCGCTAATCTTTTCCTGATATTCTTTCCCTTCAGCCAGGCAATGCATTCGTTTTTATCCCTGCCCATGAACAAAATAAGGAGGGGCTAACCATGGAAGAAAAAACCCGCGATGATCTTCTTAAGCTGTTTCAGGGCAGATTTAACAGGGCCGTGAGGTTCTATCTGGAGACATGCACCCGCTGCGGTGTATGCGTGGAGGCGTGTCATGTCTATGTCTCCATGGGGCAGGCCAAATATATTTCTGCTTCTCGCCATGAACTTGTTCGGCGCCTATATAAAAAATATTTCAAGGCAAGGGGAAAGCTATGGCCTTCCCTGGGAGAGGCAAAGGAACTGAACGAAAGCAGCCTGACTGAACTGTACGACGCTGCATATTCCTGCACAGGGTGCCGTCGCTGCATGGCCTATTGCCCCTTCGGCATAGACACGCAGATGGTCATGTCCATAGCCAAGTTCATTCTCATCGGCGCAAGCATGGAGCCTGAGATCCTGACCATGCTGGCGGACATGTCCATTGAAAAGGGAAAGTCATTTGAGCTCTTTAAAGAAGGCTTTCTGCAGGGGATCAGGAATCTGGAGGCTGAGGTAGTCAAGAAATGGCAGACAGAGGCAGGCGCAGCGGCGATCCCTGTTGGTGTGCAGGATGCGGACCTTCTCTATGTGGCGCTTGCCGGCGCTCACTCGATTGTCCCGGCAGCGGCAGTCTTTAATGCGGCAAAGGAAAACTGGACCCTGAGCTTTTTTGAAGCGGTCAATTTCGGTGCGTTTATGGGGGACCCCACAAGGACCACCCTGATTATGAACCGCATAGTCGAAGAGGCTAAGCGGTTGAGGGTCAGGGAGGTCTGCATCTGCGAATGCGGGACCGCCTTCAGGGTCATGAAACAGATGGCGGAGTCCCTGCCCTTCAAGGTCAGTTCAATCACTGAAGCCCATGCGCGTTATATCAGGGGAGGGAGGGTAAAGCTTGACAGGTCCAAATTTACAGGGCTTATGACCTATCATGATCCATGTCAGCTGGCGAGAAACGGCGGCGTTATCGATGAGCCCAGATATATACTTGGACACCTTGCGGACAACTTTGTGGAAATGTCGCCCGAACCTAGGATGAACTGGTGCTGCGGCGGAGGAGGGGGGCTGGTGGCCCTTGGAGAGGAGACACTGGATTTCCGTATGAAGTCCTCACGGGTAAAGGCGGATCAGATAAGGGAGACCGGTGCTGCAACCCTGGTGACGGCCTGCGAGAACTGCCATACCCAACTCAGCAATATCAATGATCATTATAAACTGGGGGTTAACGTGAAGTTTCTTTCATCAATGGTTGCGGACGCATTGGTGGGGGATTAGATAAAATTCACAGAGGCCAGGTGATTTCCTTCCACCATGATTTCTTTTCTTTCCAGTATTCAAGGGTCTGTCTCGCTCCGTTTATAACGGCATGAGTCGGATCATCGGCGATCCTGGTCATTAAACCTGTCTTCATTTCTATCAGTTTATCCATACCCTTGATACAACTGCCCCCTCCCGTCAGAATGATGCCCGTATCCTGCAGTTCGGAAAGTGTCTTTTCAGAAAGCCTCTGCACGCCGGTCTGGATCATGCGCAGCATCCTGTATATCACAGGCTCGAGGGCCTTGATGATTTCACGACGTGTTACCTCGACAACGGCCTCCCGCCTTTTTATAATGTCTATTCCTTCAACCTTGACAGGCCGATCATCAAACAGCGCGCCCGGCTCGAGTATGCCGTCAATCTCGTAGGTTAATCTTTCTATATCACTATGGTATGGCGAGAGCCGATGACGGCTTATTATTGCGCTTCGCACGGCCTTGTGGAGGTCGCCGCATGCGGTCCTTATAGCCGATGTGAAGACAAGCACCCCCCTTCTGATAACTACCATGTCCGTGACGCCGTCGCCTATATCTATAAGCAGCTGTGCATTAGGAGAATCCATGTCAATGCCGGCGCCTATTGCCGCTGCCCAGGGTTCCGGGATAATGGCTACATGGGAGGCGCCGGCGTTTGATATGGCCTCGGAGAGGAGCCTCCGCTCCTTTTCAGTGCTGTCCGTCGGAGCGCAGGCAAGGGATACGGGGGCGCGCAGTGTCTTGATACGCTTGAACATCGGCTTCAGCAGTGTAACCGCCTTGTCCGCCTCGGTTATAACGCCGCCCCTCAGAGGGAATGAGATAAATCGGCTGTTGAGGTAATCGATGAGTTTATCGGGGGAGTCAGGCTCGTGATTTCCGCTGATCATCTGGACCACTGAAGGTTCTTCCGCGATCATGCCTTTTTCACAGGAATAAAGGCGGGTATTTGCAGTCCCGAGATCAACAGCAACGCTGGGCCTATTGATGAATTTGCCTAACATTAAGGGCTTTCCCCCGGGGGCAGAGATTACTGTCCCTCTTTAATCGTCCTGACTCCTGATGGAGCCTTAAATCTGAAATCTTCCTTTTTCAGGTCCTTGCGCACTGAAAGCTCATCCAGGGTAAACCTGGTTGTTCCTCCAATGAGGTCATGTATTTCTACAACGCGGATATTATAACCGGCCCTTTCCACAAGGAGATCGATGTAATCCACATCCTCCCATGCCGGATTGGGGACCAGCTTCAGGTGATAATCCTTTTTATCCTCAAGGGCAGACTGCATGATATCGAAGCTGTCGCCGACTTTGCCGAGCCCGCTGAATATCTCGCTGAGAAGCCTTATCTCCTTCCCCAGGGCATCCGCGGGATACTCATAAACGGTTTTTTCCGCCTCGATATAATACCATATGGTCTGGCCATCCGTTGTCACGGTCTCTTTGCCGGGCGTCACCTGCTGAATAGCCAGGTAGTGAGGAGGCGTGAAAAGTATCTTCCCGGTCGCAGCATCCGCCTTAACCTCATTTCCCAGCATTGCCATGGATTTTGTTATAATCTCCCTCTTATATGGCACGGACATGCCCTTAAGGTCTCCGTACCTTTTAAGGATGCCGTCCAGTATGGCAGACAACTGGTCATCGGCATTGGCAACCATTGCATGGAATAAAAAACCGATTATGCATAATAATAAAAAAATCCATATATTAGCAAGCTTTTTTATAGAATTCTTCATAATTTATTCCCTTCGTCCATAGACATCCCTGGCCCTTATGCCGTCAGAGGGGCCGACAATCCCTTCCTTCTCCATTATCTCAATCATCCGCGCCGCCCTGTTGTAGCCGACGCGCAGTTTTCGCTGTATCATGGAGATGGATGCCTGGCCGGTCTGTATCACCAGATCAACGGCCTTCTCATACTTTTCATCCTTTTCAAGTTCCTCTTCTTCAGCCTCTTCGTCCTGCGCAACGCTCGACACGATTGTTGCATCATAATCCGGAGACCTCTGGCTGCGCAGGAAATCCGTCACTCTTTTTACTTCCTCCTCCGATATGTAGGCGCCGTGTATCCTGGTCAGCCTGCCTACGCCCGGCGGCATGAAGAGCATGTCGCCTTCCCCCAGGAGGTGTTCGGCGCCGATGGTGTCCAGTATGGTTCTTGAATCCACCTTTGAGGAGACCTGGAAAGAGATACGTGTCGGGAAATTTGCCTTTATTATCCCTGTCAGCACATCCACCGACGGGCGCTGCGTGGCTATTATAAGATGAATTCCCGAGGCCCTTGCCATCTGCGCCAGTCTTGTAATTGACTCCTCCACGTCCCTGGATGAGACCATCATAAGATCAGCCAGCTCATCGATAACAAGTATTATATAGGGCAGGAGCTTTCCGACCCCTTCCTCCTTGCCCATGGCAGTCGCCTGCTTTACCTTGAGCGCCTTCCTGTTATAGGCCTCTATATTCCTTACTCCCCTGTCAGAGAGCAGCATGTATCGCCTCTCCATCTCCTGAACTGCCCATCTCAGGGCCCTTGTTGCCTCCTTGGGCTCAGTCACAACCGGATGAAGGAGGTGAGGGATGTCCTGATAGACGGAGAGCTCTATCCTTTTGGGGTCGATCATCAGCATCTTGACCATGTCAGGAGACATCTTGAAAAGTATGCTGTTTATCATGGCGTTAAGGGAAACGCTTTTGCCCGTGCCTGTGGCTCCGGCCACAAGGAGGTGAGGCATTCTCATCAGGTCCGCTATAACCGGGGCGCCGGTGATGTCCTTCCCCAGTGCTATGGTCAGCTTGTTGCTGGAATCCTTGTAATCCTGTGAAGACAGGACCTCCTTCAGGTATACATGCTCCCGCTTGTTATTTGCTATCTCGATCCCTATTGCAGCCTTTCCGGGAAGAGGCGCTACGATTCTTACGCTCGGTGCCCGCAGTGCAAGCGTGAGGTCATCTGCCAGGGCGGTCACCTTGCTAATCTTTATGCCGGGGGCAGGCTTGTATTCGTACATTGTAATGACAGGCCCGGGTGAAATCTCGACAACCTCTCCATGGACGCCGAAGTCAGCGAGCTTTCTCTCGAGGATTCTGGCGTTCATCTCCAGGCTTTCCTTCTGGACCTCCATCCATTTCTCCCTTGCAGGAGGGTCATCCAGGAGATCCAGGGAAGGCAGTTTGAAATCCCCTGTCATGTGCATAAAGGGAAAAGACTCCTGCTCAGGTTTTTTGACAACCGGCTCCTTTTTAGGCTCAACTATCCTGACGGGCTTTTTCTCTTTGGGGGGCTCCTGAAGCGACTGGACCCTTGCCTTCCTCTTCCTTTTCTTCTCTGCCTTTTTGTTGAAATATTCCTTCAGTATCCTGAAGTTGATAACTGAATATGAATATGCCTTTGAAAAGATGAAGCCGAAGGAGATGTTGGTGCAGAGCATAAGGGATATGATAAAAACCGCGAAGAGAAACAGGTTGGCCCCGAAGAAATTCATGAACCCTTTAAAGGGGATCGCGATATAATATCCTGTAATTCCCCCGCTAAGCACCTCTCCAACCCGGCTCCGCGCCTCTTCATGAAGCTGAAGGCTTATGATCCCCGAAAAGGAGACAAGAAGGCAGATGATGGCGATTATGCCCCTTAGCGGGGGCAGAGTAGGACGGCCCATGAACGACAGGACGGAGATGGACAGAAAGATGATAATCAGCCAGAAGGAGGATAACCCTAAAAGGTAGATGAGATATCCTGAAAGATGTGACCCAGCTATGCCGAACAGGTTTTCGACCTCTCCTGCTGAACCGGATTTGATCCAGAACAGGGAGTCGTCGGGATTGTAGGAAAAAAGACTTGCACCAAGAAGAATCGCCAGCAAAAGGAAGACAACGCCTTTTATCTCGGCAGCCGGATGGGACGCCATGCCCTTTGATCGGTCCTTATTATTAGTTTTTTCGCTCAAGGTTTATTCAGTTATTA
>JBFYXR010000019.1:0-4239 GCA_041310455.1 Desulfobacteraceae bacterium
CCGTTAAATTCACGATACTGATAGCGAAGCGTATTTAACTGGGGGTGAACCTCCTGCCCGCCATAGCCTTTCCATCTTTCCCTTGCACCCTGTGCCCTGTGCCTTGCGCCTTTACTCCACAAACGTCACCCTGTTTGCCTCGCTTATCGATGTCTCCCCGTTAATAACAAGTTCCAGGGCTGCATCCCTGAGGAATGTGGTGCCGGCCAACTTCGCCTTCTTTTTCAGGGTAGTGATGGACATCTTTTCCATGAAGATCTCTTTCATCTCGTCGGTCATCTCAATGATCTCAATAATAGCCCGCCTGCCCTTGAAACCTGAACCCTTGCACATGTCGCACCCCAGGGTCTTTTCCATGAAAAAATCGTGGTCCCTGTATTTATCATAGGAAAGCCCGGACTCTCTCAGGTACTCCTCCTTCTTATCCGCGGAAACTACCTCTTTGCACTGGCACAGGGTTCGAATAAGCCTTTGAGCAATTATGCAGTTCAGTGCCGCCACAAGATTATAGGGCTCAATGCCCATATGTATGAAACGGTTTATCACTTCAAAAGAGCTGTTGGCATGCACGGTCGTAAAGACAAGGTGGCCTGTCAGGGCCGACTGCAGGGCAATCTGTGCTGTTTCCGAATCCCTTATCTCGCCCACGAGGATTTTATCAGGATCGTGCCTTAATATTGCCCTCAGCCCCTTCGCGAATGTCAGGCCCTTTTTTTCATTTACCTGGATCTGAACAATCCCCTTCAACTGATACTCAACAGGGTCTTCAACTGTGATGATCTTCTCGTTGGGCTTGTTCACCTCCGAGACTGCCGTATAGAGCGTGGTCGTCTTGCCGCTTCCAGTAGGCCCCGTTACAAGGAACATCCCGTAAGGCGCGTGTATCTGCTTTCTAAGCCTTAACAGCTCCCTCTCAGGAAGATTCATATTGCCTAACTGATAGCCCTTTGATTCAGGCATCAGGGTCTCTCTGTCAAGTATGCGTATCACGGCATCCTCTCCGAATATGGTCGGGATGATGGATACCCTGAAATCCACTGACCTGTCCCTGACCTTGAGCTTGAATCTCCCGTCCTGTGGTATGCGCTTTTCAGAGATATCCAGTTCGGACATAACCTTTATCCTGGATATGATGGGACTCTGGTGCTGGATCGCAATAGGTTCAGTTGCCTGATGCAGCATGCCGTCTATCCGGTAACGGATGATGACGCCCCGATCCGTGGACTCGATATGGATATCGCTGGCCTTTTTGTTGATGGCATCGAGTATCGTCGAATCGACAAGTCTGACAATGGGGCTCTCCTCCGAAGATACCTTTTCTGCGCTCAGGGTCTCCTCGCCCTTTTCAGACTCCTTCACTAGCAGCAGTCTCATGTCGTCCGAAACCGTCTCAAGGACGCTCTGATCAGCCTCCAGCTTCTTCAGGAGCTCCCTGATCCTCTTTTCGCTGGCCACGACAATGGATATCGGCATATCGATCAGGACTTCAAGAGAATCTACGACCTTCATAAATTCCATCGGCTCTGCCACGGCTATCACAAGGGCATTCCCGCTCTTCTCATATGGGACGCATTTGTATTCAACCATGAACTTCGCTGGTATGAGACTCAGTATCTCCGGGTCCTTTACCCCTTCCAGCTCCACATAATTGTGATAATACTGCGCCGCGATTATCATGGCCAGCTGTTCATCGTCGATCAGCCCTTCCCTGACGCATATATTGCCTATACGCTCCTTTGATATCTCCTTTTTTGAAATGGCAAACTCGAGCTGCTCCTGGGTCATAAAACCCATGCGCACGCATAATTCGCCGAATTTGAATTTTTCAAATTTCCCGTTCTTCATCTTCAGTCTGCCTTTTTAGAGAATTCCATCACGAAATCACGAAATTTTGAAAACACGAAAATAAGGACAAAGCTTTCTCCATCGAAGAGGAATGATACCTTTTTGCCTTTCTTCAGGAAAGGCAAAAAATATCCTGTAAATCCTGTCCAGTTGTTTATGATTTTCCCCTTGTCTTAACTTCTCATCCTCTCATCTTCTTATCTTCTTAGCTTCTTATCTTCTTAGCTTCTGATCCTCTCAACTTCTGATCTTCTTATCTTCTGCCTTCCGTCCTCAGGCTTTCCATCCTACTAGCCTTCTAGCTTCCTAGCTTTCCAGCAGTTTTTCCTTTTTCCTTCCAACTGACCACTTACGACTCACGATTTAAGTCTGTCCTCTTTTCTCTATCCTCTATCCTGTCTTCCCTATCCGCCATCCTGTCCGCCATAGCCCTGAGCCTGTCGAAGGGGCGAAGGTGGAAACTTCAGCAGAGGCGGATTAACTTCTTATCTTCTTAGCTTCTGATCCTCTCAACTTCTCATCTTCTTATCTTCTGCCTTCCGTCTTCTCACCTTCTCAACTTCTCAACTTCTCATCTTCTTATCTTCCGCCTTCCGTCTTCTCACCTGATCGTCCCCGCCATCTGAAATATCGGCATATACATGGCCAGCACAATAAACCCGATCAGCAGGCCCATAATAATCATTAGCGCAGGCTCAATGGAGGAGGTAAGCACGGAGATCTTTGTATCCACATCGCCTTCATAAAACTCCGCTACCTCCTCAAGAACCTGTTCGAGCGAACCGCTTGACTCTCCTGCCTCTATCATCTTCAATGAAAGCACGGGGAAAAAACCTGTATTTGAAAGTGATTCGGCAAACCCTGCCCCTTTTTCAATGCTGCCCGCAACACCCATAAGGCCGCCCTTTAAAAAGCTGTTATCCATCACACCCGAAGATATGCGGATTGATTCAACCAAAGGGGTGCCCCCTCTCAGTATTGTCGAAAGGGTCCTTGCCAGTTTTGAAATGGAATAATGGATATAAAGCGGGCCAAGGAAAGGTATCCTTAGTTTGATCCTGTCAAAGCGCTTGTTGAATGCATCAGATCTTGTCGAATATTTGTAGGCAATAATGCCTGCCGCTAAAAGGATAAGGAGATAGGGAAAATATGATTTCAGTATATTGCTCATGCCAACAAGAATAAGGGTAAGTTCAGGAAGCTCTGTCCCTGCCTCGAAATAGGTGCTTGTAAAGGAAGGGACCACATAAACCAGCAGAAATATCAGGGAAAATATTGAGACGCCCGTAAGGATAACCGGATATACAGAGGCGGTAATGATCTTTTGCCGTATCTCGGATATCTTTTTCATATAAGTTATATACCTTGTCACAGCCAGTGGTATATTCCCGCTTTTTTCACCGGACTGAAGGGATGCAATATAAAGGTTGGAAAAGATGTGGGAGTAATTTCTGAATGCCTCGGAGAGAGATGCGCCTCCTGAAATATCGTTTCGAATATTTGTGAGCACATCAGTCAACTCATCCTCCGAACCCTTTTTGATAATAGCGTTCAGGGCCTGAATTATTGGAAGCCCTGCCTTAATAAGCACAGAAAACTCCTGGTTAAAAACAATAAGATCCTTTAATTTAACCCGCCCCTTGCGTTTGCCCTGCTTCAGGAAAGATCCGAACCCGTGCTCCTTACGGATATCAAGGACAAAATTCCCCTCCTGTTCAAGATATTCCTTCACTGAGGCTTTATTTGAACCGGTAACGGACTTTTCAACAATACGCCCGGCTGGCGTACTTATTTTATAGCGATAAACAGGCATATTTTCTGCGAATGATATGTCAAACAGATTTAATATCTATAATTGTGTGCATAATTGTACAACATTATCAGGTTTTGTCAATAAAATTTAGATAATTTTGCATAATTAACATTTAATTAGATTTAATTATACATTATTTTGCGTAACGCGAAAATTACGACACAATATCTTGCGATAGGCAGAAAGGGGAAATGGGATGTTTTTCGTATAAAAATCGGGTTTTTAGTAGATTTTCGATAAAATACCTTTTTCCGAGATCTTGGCATATTCAAAATCCGAATCTCGAAATACGAAACTCGAAACAATTTTTTAAATGTAAAACATTAATGCTCGAAACAATAAGCCGTTGCAATCATGGCCTTTGTTTTATGTATTCGAATTTCTGACATTTGATATTGTTTCGAATTTCGGGTTTTGGATTTCGAATTTCTGTAATACCCCTGATACCTTAATCTCTTACAATGTCTCAAGATAAGATGAGGTTCTTAATAAGATCTTGCTTTAATGGACAGTCTTTGCTACTTTTTGTCTCCATCGAAGAGGGATGATACCTTTTTGCCTTTCTTCCGGAAAGGCAAAAA
>JBFYXR010000123.1:0-7233 GCA_041310455.1 Desulfobacteraceae bacterium
TCTGCAGTCCATTATGTTAAACACCGAGCTTGCCCTGCTGGAGGATGGTCCTCAGGGGTCAGGTCATTGCCGGATGGAAGACGTTCTGAAGGCATCCAAAAGGGCAACGGATCTGGTCAAACAGATCCTGCTGTTCAGCCGCCAGAGCGAGATTGAAACTAAACCGCTGCAGATAAATCTGATATTAAAGGAGGCCATCAAGATGCTGCGGTCCTCCCTGCCGAGCACGATAGATATCAGGCAGGAAATAAGCCAGGGATGGGAACTGGTCATGGCCGATCCGACACGCCTTCAGCAGATAATCATGAATCTTACCACAAATGCAGCCCATGCCATGAGAGAAAAGGGCGGGACATTGACATTCACACTGAAGCCTGTTGAAATTACCGAAGACGTGGCAGGACAATACCCGGGACTCAAGTCCGGCGCTTACATGAAGTTGATGGTGAGCGATACAGGGCACGGCATAGACCCGTCGATAATAGACAGGATATTTGACCCGTTTTTCACCACAAAGGACCGCGGGGAAGGAACAGGTCTCGGCCTGGCTGTGGCTCTCGGTGTAGTTAAAGACCTGGGAGGGGTCATAACCGTAAAAAGCGAACCGGATAGGGGCTCGACATTTTCAGTATTCTTCCCCAGGATAGAAAGAAAAATCCTCCAGAAGACGGAGGAGGTTAAGCCGTTAAAGAAGGGGCGGGAGATCATCCTGCTTGTTGATGACGAAAAGGGCCTTGTGGATGCGCATACTGAGGCCTTCACAAGACTCGGTTACCAGGTTGTTTCGAGATACAGCAGCATAGACGCCCTTGAGGCCTTCAGGGCGCAGCCCGGGAAATTCGATATTGTTATCACCGATCAGACTATGCCCAGGATGACCGGCCTGCAGCTGGCAAGGGAACTGATAAGCATCAGGCCCAATATACCTGTTATCCTCTGTACCGGTTTCAGCGACCTGGTCACTGAAGAAGAGGCCAGGTTGATCGGCATCAAGAGATTTATAATGAAACCGGTGATATTGCGGGAGCTGTCGGAGGTGGTCAGGAATGTCCTGGAAAATCCCTGAGCCTGAACATCTCCCTGGCCTTTTCAAGGGATTGAATGTCATCGACACCCATGACCTCATTCTCATCTAGCGCCAGGCTGTACCCCACGCTTAAGCCGTCGCCGTTCATCAGCTCCACTAGGTCTGTTATAAAATATTCCTCCACCTCGACCATCCTGCCTTCTCTTTCCTTGAGCACCCTGTGGGGGTTCCTGCCGAGGATCTCAAGATAGCGTGTGAGCTTATCCCTGGTAACTGCATATATGCCTGAATTGCATATTTCAAGGGCATCCTGTTTTCCCTTCGGGAATTCCCTCCAGTATTTCCATTCGGTAATGCTCTTTACCTTGCCTTCCGCTATTTCAAGCACGCCATACTCTTTTTTGTCCTTAGGGCGGAATCCAAGCACAGCCATATGGTTATGGTCAAGGACATTCAGAAGGGACATAAAGGTTGACGGCCTGACAAGGGGCACATCGCCCATTGTGATCAGAAGCCGGTCAAAGAGATTGTCTTCAAGAAATCTCCGGGCGGCAAGCAGCGCTCCGCCGGTCCCGTTGAGCTGCGGCTGCTCACAATAGGCAAGATCAAGTCCGCTCGTGATGGAAGTCACATCCTCCTTTTTATAATTTACAACAAGGGCCTTCGGGCCGGGAGGGAGGTTCTTGATTATCCGGAGGAGTATGGGCTCGCTGCCTTCAAATGGCTTTTCCCCGGGGATAAGGGGCAACAGTGTTTTGTTGCCGTCATAGCCCTTCATACGGCTGCCCTTGCCGGCGGCAAAGATGACTGATGCGATTTTTGGATACTGGTTCAATTGTTTTTTGCCTTTTAGAATATGTTTCAATGTTTTTTTATCTCATGAATTATGGTAAATATCAACTTACAAAATTTGTGATTAAGGTTTAAATAATTTCCTGATAAGGATCAAATATGTTTCAAGACCTGACACTCCAGCAGTTCTGCGCCCTTGATTATAAAAGGAATATGGTGGTTACATCCGGACCGGGGGCAGGCAAAACCAAGATACTGAGCAACCGCTTCTGTTTTATTCTCCTGACCGATCATTCAGTCTCTATCCCTAATATTCTCACGCTGACCTTCACTGAGAAGGCAGCTGAGGAAATGAAAGCCAGGATTTACAAAATGACCAGCAGGATCGAGAGGGAATTCAAGGGCGGCGCTGATGATAGGATTTTATTGAGGATAAGGGAGATAAGAGAGCAGTTCAATAAAAACAGGATATCCACCATCCATTCCTTCTGCGCGAATCTTTTAAGGGAGAATCCGATTGAGTCCGGTATCGATCCGGGTTTCTCGATAATACAGGGCGCAAGACAGAGGGATCTGATGGAGGAATCCGTTGAATCAGCGGTAACCTCCATCTGGAGAGCGAACAGGGACATGCTTGTTCCGCTTCTTCAGTCCTTCGGGAGCAGAAGGAACCTGATATCAGCCCTGAACAACATAGTTAGCCATCCCATGACATTTGAAGATGCCTGCGATACCGGCAGGAGACTCTTTGATACAAAGGGATGGTCCGGACAGGTATTCAGTGATTACTGCAGGGTTATAGCCAATGACTATATCACCCCTTACCTTAAGGGGTTGAAATACATGGAAGGCGGCAAAGGGCAATATGATGAACTGATGGGCCTGCTTGAGGAATGGCGCCTGAAATCACGGAGCGATCATGAATTCCTAGGCATCCCTGAATTATTTGCATCCATGAGGGCGCTTTCGGGAGAGAAGCAGGGGCATGGCGCCTCCCTCTCGGTTGAAGACGGGATGAAGCGTATATCCTATGGTGATCTTTTAGAAGAGTTTTACCCGGACATATTTTGCGGCCGGTCTCCTGATCTTATTTTTGAAAGGGAGTTCAAGGCCTTTATGGAAGTCTCCCGGGTCTGTCTGGAACAGTACAGTCATGAAAAGAGGGGGATAAATTCGCTGGATTTTGCGGATCTTGAAACGCAATGCCATTCATTCCTGACACGTCTGGCCCTTGAAGACCGTCCCCGTCTGAAAAAGATACAGAAAGACTTCAGGCATATCATGGTTGATGAATTCCAGGACACCAACATCACGCAATGGGAAATTATACGGATGCTCTGTTCCGACAGGGGAACCGGAGGCTTTGATACTCTTCAGCACGGGAAATTGTTTGTAGTAGGCGACAAGAGGCAGGCCATATACAGATTCAGGGGGGGGGATGTCACGGTATTCGAATCGGTAACGGAACAGATAAGGGAATCGAACCCTGAAGCGCCTGAAGCGTTCTTCTGGCAGAAAGGGGAGATGGATCAGATGCTGACGGCCATCAACAGTAGATATCCGGAATTCAGGGACAGCCACGCCCATGCATTTGATGCCCTTTCGAATGGAGAGAGAAAGGAGATGCTGTCGGGAAATGTCTATCTGTCTGATAATTTCAGGACGGATGCCGGGCCGATAGATTTCTTGAACAGGGTCTTCAAGGATATATTCGGCAACAGGGGCGCTGAAAGACTTGAAAGATATGAGACTCCCCACAGCATGATAACAATGCCGGAGGCCAAAAGGGCCGGGGGGAGCGCAGGCGGCTCTGCAGCCTTTTATCTGATTCCCCCTTCCGAAGGAAGGAGCGATCCGGCGGAAAGAGAAGCCGCCCTGACCGCGGATATAATTGAAGGGATCATCGGCAGAAAGGGCCAGGAGAACCACGAATACAGGACGTATGGCGATATAAGGGCCAGGATAGATGCCGGACAGAAGGCGATCGGCATCCTTTTCTTCAGGTTTACCCATGTCAAGATCTTTGAGGCCATATTCCGCGAGGCAGGCCTCAATTTCATAGTCCACAGGGGCAAGGGATTCTACCGCTGCCCTGAGGTTATGGAGATTATTCAGCTCCTCAACTACATCTCGGACAGCAGGCAGAGGATATCCCTCCTGTCGGCATTGAGAAGTCCCATATTCGGCATGACGGACGCCGAGGTGTTTGACATGTTTTACAGCGGGGGTGTCACGATTCAGAAATTCCTGGAATCTAATGACGCCTATATCGTTCATGCCGGCAGACAGCTGATGGCATGGCGTTTCTTTTCAAGCCGCCTTACCGTAGCGGAGCTGATAAGACTGATTATAAAGGACAGGGGGCTTATTGCCATAAATTCCGTCCGTCCTGACGGCCGCCAGAGGCTTGCAAATATCGAAAAGCTCATTGAGACGGCGAGGGGCTTCCAGTCTGAGGGCAGCGGGTCTTTGCCCGAATTTGTTGTTTACTGCCTCAGGATGGCAGAAGAGGAGGAAGAGGAGGGAGAGGCTCAGGTCGTGACAGGCGGTGATTGCCCTGTTACGCTGATGACCGTTCATGCGGCCAAGGGTCTGGAATTTCCTATGATAATAGTGCCTGACCTTGATCACCAGCCCCCTGACAGGCTGAGGCCAGGTATCCCCATGAGACTGTATCCTTCAGAGAAGAAGGTTGAGGGCCTGTGGAATTCAAATGAAGGCAGCATCCCGGTCTGGCAGGTAGAGATACCTGAGCTGGGATTTATAAAAAAGTACGGCCCCCTTGGGTATCTTCTGGGCAGGAGAAACAGCCTGGAAGCCCTTGCAGAGAACAGGCGGGTTTTTTATGTGGCATGCACAAGGGCCATGAACCATCTGTTACTTTTAGGCAGCCTGAAAAAGAGACACATGGAGAGCGGGGAAAGGTGTCTTACCTCAGGGGATTACAGGGAGCGCGCCTCGATACTTGATATCCTGGATGACATATTCAGATTCAACAGCAATTTTCCCCCGGAGGGCGGATGTCATTATCCTGATTATGGTGGGTCAGCTATGATTTCCTGGCGCGAGCCGGAGCCGAGAGGATTCAAGGGCATTGAATATAAAAGCGACAGTATTCTTCCCTGCCATTTCGGTCAGTACAGCGAAAGGATCAGGGGGATTGATCTGACGGACCCGGTCATAGCTCCGTCATATTTTCAGATCAGCTTTAAGGCCTTGAAACAGTTCAAGGAGTGCACCAGAAAATTCTACTATAATGTGATACTGGGACTCAGGGAGGAAGGGGACGGCCATGCATGGCCTTCGGAGGAAGTCGATGATACGCGGGGAGAAGGGCCAAGGGATGATGAAACGGATCGTTCGGAAAACGCCCTGAGGCTCGGTCTGCTTGTGCACGGCTATCTTGAGAGGCATCGTTTCGGAGAAGAATTTAATCATGACCTGTTTGATAACCTCTGTGAAAAGTCGTTCATTAATAACCGCGGGATGGAGGAGCTCAGGACGGGCGGCCATGCAAACATCGTAGAGAAGGCCAGGGCTCAGCTTGTAAATACGATAAGTGATAAGCGGTTGATAAAGGCCCTGGGCGGGACGCCGGACTATCCCGAGGCGCCTTTCCTTGTAAATATATCCCGCGGCGTTGATTTCAGGGGCGTTATAGACAGGGTCTTCAGAAACAGGGATAATGGCTGCTGGTCGGTTATTGACTGGAAGAGCAACGATCTGAAGGAAATGGATCCGAAAGAGGCGGCTGAGATGAATAATTATTTTCTGCAGCTGGCCTGTTATAAGTACGCAGTTGAACGCATTACCGGAGAAAAAGCAGAGGGGCTGTATATATATTTCACCGATACCGGCGACCTGATTGAAAGCAGCCTGCTTCCCGATGCAGGCGCCTTTTTAATTGATATAGGCGAAAAGATCAGGGAGTACTCCGTAAAGGGGCGGCCTGCTATGGATCGAGAAAGGCTCGATATGTCAAGATGCAGGTCATGCGGATACAGGGAGGCTTTATGCAGGGATATATAGCTTAAAATTTCTGCCCGGATTTTTCTATTGACCGGTGTTTATTAAGCTGATAAATTAATATCCAAGTTACCTCATCAGGATGTCCCGGGAGATTTGCAGGAGGCCTTAAGGGGTGTCAACCCTTTATGGCGCCCAGGGGCCTTAAACGCGCCACCTTTGTGGCCAAGCCTGTTTCATGAACCACATCGACAACTTGAGATACATCTTTATAGGCCTCAGGCATTTCTTCTTTCAGTGTTTCTCTGCCTCTGGATTGAACATATATCCCTTTGTCCTCGAGTTCGCGATATATGGATCTTCCTTTTGCCGTTTTTATGGCCATGGTTCTGCTGAGTAGCCGTCCGGCCCCGTGACAACTGGAGCCGAAGGTCTGTTCCATGGCGCCCTGTGCCCCTGCCAGGACATAGGAAAAGGTGCCCATGTCGCCGGGGATGAGCACAGGCTGACCTGTTTTTTGATACACGTCCGGTAGAAGGGGATGCCCCGGAGGCAGGGATCTTGTGGCGCCCTTTCGATGGACGCAGAGGGACCGGTTATGACCATCGATGTTATGGTCCTCCACCTTGGCAATATTATGGCATACATCGTAAAGCAGTTTCATGCCGAGGTCCCTCGGGCTGATGGATAACGCCGAAAGGAAGGTCTCAAAGGCAAGATGCATGAGTATCTGGCGGTTAGCCCATGCGTAGTTTGCGGCGCATGCCATGGCTGAAAGATATCTTCTCCCAAGATCGGATTGTATCGGAGAGCAGGCAAGCTGCCTGTCAGGGAGCTGAAGGTTGTTGATATGGGCTTCCCTGCCCATTTCTTTCAGGAAATCATCGCATATCTGATGACCGAATCCGCGTGAGCCGGAATGGATGAATACAGTTATCTGACCTTCATGAAGATTAAACATCCGGGCGACCTTTTCATCAAAGATTTGGTCAACAACCTGGACTTCAAGAAAGTGATTGCCTGAGCCCAGGGTTCCAAGCTGGTCAAGACCCCTTTTTACAGCCCTTTCGCTGAGAGCTGACGGGTCTGCACCCTGAATTGAGCCATAGTCTTCGGTCCTTTCGAGGTCATCCAATTGGCCGAAGCCCTGTTTAGCGGCCCAGGCTGCGCCTTCTTCCGCGACCCTGGCCTCCTCCTTGCCGGTGAGATGGACATGTCCCTCTGTGCCGACGCCGGCGGGGATATTCTTAAACAGGGCTGAAATAAGTTCTTTGATATCCGGTTTGAGCTGGTCCAGCTTTAATGAGGTAGTCATAAGACGGCATCCGCAGTTGATGTCATAGCCGACTCCTCCGGGTGAGACGATGCCTTCTTCAGTATCAAATGCTGCCACGCCTCCAATGGGGAATCCGTAACCCCAGTGTATGTCGGGCATTGCAAGGGAATAT
>JBFYXR010000124.1:0-11368 GCA_041310455.1 Desulfobacteraceae bacterium
TTTGATCTCATCCTTTTGCATCAGGATGTAATTATATGTGATCATCAGGACATCCACCCATCCCATAGCTATTGACTGGGCAACAACCTGATCGTTCCCTAAATGGCTGCTGAATCCGACCAGTTTTACCTTTCCTTCCTTCTTTTTTTTCTCCATCAGCTCCTTTGCCCCGGCAGGAACTCCCTGCATCATTGAAAGCATAAAGAGGTCAACATAATCTGTCTTCATCCTTTCAAGGGATTGATCGAGCGTGTCGCTGATCTGCTGGGGCTCTGATTTTTCAGTTGCCTTTGTGCAGACGAAGACCTTTTTCCTGTCTTCAGGATACCTGCTGAAATATTCGCCTATACCAAGTTCGCTCTTGCCATTCTGGTACCTGTCGGATGTATCCCACAGAGTCACCCCCATGTTAAAGCCAAGCCTTAACAGGTTTTGATTCGTGCTCCAGTCCTGACCTCCGAAGGAAAGAACTGACACGGGTATCCCTGATTTCCCCATCATGCGTGTAGGGACTGTCTTTGCTGTGGCACCTTTCGGTGTCTCTGAGGCAAGGACATTGCCGGCAAGGCCGGATGAAATGGCAATTGACGCGCCTCCCGCACCTGTTGTCTTTAAAAAGGTTCTTCTGTCCATGTTTTTCTCATTATTTTTCATCTGCTTTTTCCTCCTTAGGGATGCCCGGATTCAAGTACCCGGAGAACATATTTATTTTTCAACATAATAAAATCAATAAAGTTTTACTCTAATCAGGTCCAAACTAAACTCACCCTCCCCCCCCTTAGGGGGAGGTCAGGAGGGGGTCTTAACATTGCGATGAGACAATATAACTAGTAGACCCCACCTTAATCCTCCCCTAAAAAGGGAGGAGGTAACAACGATAACCTTATGCTACAGTGACGGTCAAGCCACTTTTTTCATGCTTCTTGACTCGTTATCGGGCGTCACCCTGATTGCGCGCCTGCCTCCCACCGGGCATTCATGGACGCATGTGCCGCACCCTATGCACCTCTTGAGATCGATGTTGGGCTGATGGAGACAGACCTGTATCTCCAGCCTGTCAAGGCCTTCTGTCTTCAATGGATTGGATGAACCGACCGTGATTGAATCTTCGCTGTTGGAGGATACCCTGTACAAAGACTGCCTGTCCGCCGCGGAGACGGCAATATAATAATCGCCTGTGGCGTATTGTCCTTTCTCCATTGCAGATCCCGACACGCGGATCTCATTGCCCTGCACTGAGATGATGTCCCTTGCGCCCTCCCGAACTGTCTCGAATTTCTCAGTGATATAAATCGCCTTTGGCGTCACAGGGCAGTTTTCCTGGCACACTATGCAGGGCTTATTCATCGCCCAGGGCAGGCAGCGCGTGCGGTCCACATAGGCGCTCCCTATCCTGACAGGACCCTTCCCGCTGAATTCGTCACTCCCTAGTTTCTCTGACAGGCTGATGGGCCTTATAGCGGAGGTGGGGCATACATGGCCGCAGGCAGTGCAGTTCAGCTGGCACCCGCTTGTGCCGTCGGTAAAATTTAGTACAGGCGTCCAGAGGTTCTCCATGCCTCCGAATATCCCTGAAGGCACCACTATGTTTGTGGGGCAAATGCGCATGCACTGCCCGCACCTGATGCACCTGTTTAAAAAATCCGGCTCGGGCAGCGACCCGGGCGGCCTCACAAGGCTGGCGTCCGCCGCGGCGGTCCCTGTGCCCAGGGGAAAAAGCTGCACCGCCATTAGTCCCGACAGGGAGGATATGATCAGGCCGCGGCGGGTCAGGTCAGGAGTTGATATCTCGCCGCCCCTTGATTCATGGACCTGATATTTCATTGTGCCGTCTTTGCACTGATCATAGCAGTTAAAGCACAACACGCACTCATTTATCCTGATCTCTTTTGAGGGCTGACATGCCCCTTCACAGGCCTTTTCACACTGCATGCAATTGGAACACCCCGGCTCTGACCTGCCTATACGCCATAATGAATATTTTCCAATAATCCCCAGGAGCGCCCCTGCAGGGCATATGAACCTGCAATAGAAGCGCGGGATAAGAAGGTTCATAAACAGTGCGGCAAGAAAGAATATGCCGACGAGAAAGGCGCCTTCATATACCCTGGGCTCAACCGAAAGAAGGTTTGTGAATCTGTCCACTATGGGCAGAACAATTATATTAAAGGACCTGTGTATTAAAGGTATGGGATCAAGAAGGCCTGTAAGCAGTATTGTCTTCTCAGTCAGGGGTATGGCAGCGGCAACGAGAAATGCCATAAGAACAAGATACTTTATAAAAGCAGCTTTTCTGTATTTGTTGGAAGCAATCCTTTCCTTAAGGCTTCGCCTCCTGCTTCCGAGCCAGCCGATAAACTGGTGAATGGCCCCGAAAGGGCAGATCCACCCGCAGAAAAACCTGCCCAGAATAATAGTCAGGACAATAGTTAAAAGGGCCCATAGCAAACCCTTATAGATAGTATGGGTGGAAAGAAGCGTCCCGATTGCGACAAGGGGATCCAGCTGCAGGATAAGGTTAACAGGCCAGCCCCTCAGCTGCCACCATTCGCTTCCGAAACTGGAGACTATGCAGAACCAGATAAAGAGACAAAAGAAAAATATCTGGCTTATTCTTCTGGTGAATATTATCTTCAACTCAGCTCCTTGAATACAGGGAATTGATCCAAGATTTAATAACCCAACAAAATTTCAATACTGTTCGATCCAAATCTCGTCCCCCTCTTAGGGGGAGGAGGGAGGGGGTCTTGATAGTTTTTCTGAGACCCCACCTTAATCCTCCCCTAAAAGGGGAGGAAGGATTAGTTTTAATCCCTAATTGCTGAAGGCTGCCTGCTGACAGCTATGTCATATATATATCTCTTTTCGCCCTGCGCCTTAGGCCTGCTTATATTCAATTCGGAACCCGTGTTAAATCAGAGTTTCCAAAATACGACGAGGGGCTGTTCCTAAACGTATACCGGCTTCAACGACTCGTAATCCATCGTTCCCGCACCTGCCTCTGCCGCTTTGATTATGAAGGGCAGGTCATTTACAGTCTTATCAATTAGAGAGCACCCGAATGCGTCTGCTGCAACCTGGTCCGTGCTTACGATCATTGTATTGGTGTCTTTCAAGTCGGAAATTGCCCCGCCCGTCGGCCCGTTGGTCATCATGGCCGTGATGCCGTCAAGGATGACCAGGGTGGGTCTCACCATCATTGCGAGTTCCTTTATGGTATTGTGGATGTCCTGATGAAAGATGTTCCTTTGCCCGCCTAAAAGACCATACCAGTTTTTCATGGACATTGAGGCCCCGCTCCGCTGGTGATTCTTTACAGGGGCAATCCCGATAAGTTTTGTCATACCGTTTATGGGTTCATAAAGCAGGGGCCAGTTTATGATAAGGCTTCCTCCCTTTACTGTAGTTGCTTTAAAAAAATCGTTTCTTGGCAGCATCAGTTCCCCGCCCGCCGATTCAACTGCTGCAGCTATGCCGGACAGCTTGAAGCAGGCGGCAGGGTCATTAATGGGGTTGTCAGTCACCCTGACAACCTCGGCCCCGGCCTTGTAGCACATCTCAATGCACCTGGAGACCAGGTCAGGGTTGGTTGTTGCGGAAAGTATAGGCGGTGTAGCAAAGGCGGCATTCACCTTCAGGAGGACCCGGTCGCCCTTCTTGATAAAGGACTCAATGCCTCCGATGGCATCAAAGGCCTTTGCAAGGGTCTCTTTACGGTCCGTCCCCTTTGCTATGGCCATCTTTGCCCCGGCCTCCGGGAGCGAAAAATCAGGCACGGAAACGGTTGCCTCTTCAAGGGACCCGGAAGGCCCTGCCGGGTCATAAAAGGCATAACCCAGCGCGCCTGCTGCTGCAACCGAAACGCCTGCCTTGGTCATCCTTGTTATGAATTTACGTCGGCTGATTGTCTCGCTATTGTCCTGTTCCTGATTCATTTCCCCTGCCTGCTTATGTTTTGATATAGACTGGCTGCAATTCCTTCTCCAAGTTTTTTGTCCGCCGTAGAATGGATGCCCGCTATTATATTTCCACTGGTAAAAAACATCTCATATTCGCCAAAGACATCTGCGATTACAAGCCCCGGGATCTGATCGGCTTCAGGTTTCAGACGTTCGCTACCCACAAATTCAGAAAGGGTGTCGTTATATCCCTTGGCAAGCGCCGCTGCGTTTTCCGCCGTCTCCCTGATGGAAATAAAGGCAAGTATCTTCTTGTCCCCGATCTGATATGTTGCGGTAATGATGTTGTCGAATTTGTCATACCCGAAACCGTTTTTGGCCAGCAGGCTTATGCTGCCCTTGTCCAGATTCTCTTCCGGGAGATAGGCAAGCTCAGGCAGTTCGGCATTGTCTGCAGGCTGCTTCTTTATGAAGCCCTTTGCCATATCAACCAGATCTGCTATAAGGGCTGGGTCCTCAACGGCAGATATGATTTCAACATAGAGCCTGCCGCAGGCGAAGAAGAGGGCATTGTTGGTGGAATAGGCGAACTCAGTAAAATCCCCGGGTGTTACGCCCTCACGCTTCTGGCTGCTGTAAACTGAAAATGCATTTCTCGGGGCGCCCATATCATAAACATAAAACTCAAACCATTTATTCTGGTCCGAGTTGTTAGAAAATCTCCTGGTGGCAAGCGTTATAAACCCGGCCTGCAGATATCCGTCCGCCTTGCCGTCGATCTTGTCTGAAAGGGAGATCTGGTCGAACGTCTCCTGTTCAGACATGGGGGAATAACCCTCAGGGGCTGCAGCATCTATACCAAGGGATTCCTTGTCCTGCGGGGCGGCGCTTGTTTTTGAAGTATCCTGGCCTGCCTGCAATACAGAGGCGCCAAAATATTTTTCATCATAACTGAACTGCTTTAAAAATACTGATCCCCCGACAAGGATAAGGAGAAAGATTATGGAAAGGCTTATGATGGATTCCGGAGAGGTGGAGCCGTTTTGTTTATTCAGCCCTGATCCTGTTGATCTTATAACCATGGTTATACCCTAATAAAACGAATAGCATACAGCAAAAATTCGGCAATAGGTCGTTCGAACTATTAACAATTTAAGTATATTTTGTCAAATATTTAATTGGGAAAACGCAATTATGGATAAACCATGTTGATACATTTTAACATCTTGGTTTATGGATTTAATTAACACAAGGTTGATCGCGGGAAGGAAAAAGCTCTTTAATTATGCAAGGTGAGAAAATATTATTTTTTTCTGAAGGTCCGGGAATCACCGGACCATTGTCATGCATTATTGTAAGGATAAGCGGATAATGAGACCTTCTTCAGGGAAAGCAATCAGACGTATTCAGCACCCCTCATCATGCCCTTCCGGTTCAGCTCCAGGACATCGCCCTTTTTCCCTTTCAGCACAACTGACAGCCCATTCATAAGGGAGTCCTGGGTTGATATCCCTGTTTTGGCGGCAAAGGCGCCAAGCATTATCATGTTCAGGGTCCTGTCGCTCCCCAGTTCAAGGGCTATGTCATTGGCAGGGACCTTGACTATTTCAATATCCTTCCTGTCCGGTTCGGCATCTACAAGCGAGGAGTTAATGACCATGACCCCGCCGCTCTTGATAATATGCTGATATTTTAGCATCGAGGGTTTATTCATAACTACGGCATAGTCAGGGGATGAGGCTACAGGAGAGGCGATCTCCTCGTCTGATGATATGCATACCGTGCAGTTGGCGGTCCCGCCCCTTACCTCGGCCCCGTAGGAGGGAAGATAGGTTACCTGTTTGCCGTCCATCATTGCCGATGTGGAGAGGATGTACCCCATAACAAGCACCCCCTGTCCCCCTGATCCTGCAAAAATTGTCTTTATTATCATATCAAAACCTGTTCCCTTATCAGATCTTGCCGACCTGGTCTTTAATTACCTTGATGGGAAATACCTTTGTCATATGCTCATCTATCCATTTGCATGCCTCAACAGGGGTCATCTTCCAGTTAGTGGGGCACGGAGAAAGGATCTCCACCATGGAATAGCCCAGGTTCGCCATCTGGACCTTAAAGGACTTTGTTATCGCCTTTTTGGCATTTCTGATATTTTTCACTGAATTTACTGCCACGCGTTCTATGTATACTGCGCCATCCACCAGGCCCAGCATCTCGCTCAGGTTAAGTGGGCCGCCGTCTCTGATCATCGACCTTCCGCCCGGTGTCGTTGTTGAGCCCTGGCCCAGCATGGTTGTAGGGGCCATCTGGCCGCCGGTCATGCCATAAACGCCGTTATTGATAAAAAATGTTGATATCCTTTCACCCCTGTTGGCTGCATGGATCGTCTCGGCAGTCCCGATGGCAGCAATGTCGCCATCGCCCTGGTAGGCGAATACGATTTTATCTGGATGCACCCTTTTGATCCCTGTCGCCACTGCTGCTGCCCTGCCATGGGCCGCCTCTGCAATATCAACGTCAAAATAATCATAGGCCAGCACAGCGCACCCTGCAGGAGGGACCCCTATGGCAATCTTTCCTATATCAAGCTCTTCAATCACCTCAGCCACAAGCCTGTGCGCAATACTGTGCCCGCAACCGGGACAGTAATGAAATGCGGCGTCTTTCAGATATTTCGGCCTTGAGAAAATCTTTTTGGACATTTCGTTCCTTTAAAATCTAAATATATTATTTTTACACAAACCTTGCGCCTTGTACCCTGTGCCCTATGCCCTTATTTCATATATTTTCCTGATTTCCCCCTCAATCTCATGGGGGGTTGAAACAGGGCCTCCGGGCCTACCGTAAAAGTGCACCCTGCCGGCTCCCTCAAGGGAGAGCCTGACATCTTCCACCATCTGGCCCGTGCTCATCTCAAACACAAGAAAATTTTTGATTTGTTTATTTATTTCCAACAGGGAATCCTTGGGGAACGGCCAGAGGGTTATCGGCCGGAAGAGCCCGACCTTCAGGCCTGCCTGCCTTGCGCGTTTGACCGCACCTTTGGCTATCCTTGCGGCTGTGCCATAGGCAATGACCGCCAGATCCGCGTCTGATGTCATATATGTTTCAGAGGCCTGTATCGCCCTCGATATCTCCTCGTATCTTTCAAAGAGCTTCCAGTTCAGTGCCTCTTCTACCAGCGGGTCAAGCAGGAGCGATTTAATAACCCGGCTTGGCCTTCCGTCTGCGCCATCCAGCGTCCAGGGTTTCGGGGGAAGCTTGGTTGGATCAATGGGGTCCGGAAAGATCACCGGCTCCATCATCTGTCCCATCATGCCGTCCTGAAGGATCATCACCGGCGTCCGGTATTTATCCGCATATTCAAACGCCTTTGCTGTCAGATCGGCAATCTCCTGCCCTGATCCCGGCGCAAGCACTATGTTGCGATAGTCGCCGTGCCCTCCTCCTCGGGTTGCCTGGAAATAATCGCCCTGGGAAGGAGCAATATTCCCCAGCCCCGGCCCTCCCCTCATGCAGTTGACGATAACCGCAGGCAGTTCCATGGCTGAAAGGAATGATATCCCTTCCTGCTTAAGGCTGATCCCGGGGCTTGAGGAGCTGGTCATTGCCCTGCATCCGGCCATTGAGGCGCCTATTACCATGTTGATTGCCGCGATCTCGCTCTCCGCCTGGATAAAGGTACCGTCACCCAGCCTGGACATGGCCGAGGCCATGTACTCCGTCAGTTCATTCTGTGGAGTGATGGGATAGCCTGCATAAAACCTGCACCCGGCACGGACAGCGGCCTCGCCGATTATGTGATTCCCGCTCATTAAGACTTTTTCATTCACGATAGACCTCAATTGCTATATCAGGGCATATTGTAGCACACATCGCACATCCTATGCACGCCTTGCCTTCATTGCCATTGTCGTTTTTAGGTTCGGCAGGATAATAACCCTGCTGATTTAAACTTTGAGATACTATAATTACTTCATTTGGACACACTGATATGCAGAGATAGCATCCCTTGCAGCGCTCCCTGTCAATAGTGATCCTGCCCCTTTCTGTTTTCTTTGCCATACTCCAGCCTGTCATTAGAAAGTTAAAAACACATTATACTGAAATCCCACAGGTTAAAGGTCCGGTTAAGGCGTTTAACCCGGTGAATAATTGAAATGCCTCCTAATACTAAGGAGGCATCTATATTTCATATACGATTTTTCACAAAATAGCTACCTACCTCTATTGATTTTTTTCCATTTTGTCAATTTCTTTCAGCAATGTCCGGTTAAGATCTTGCAAAGAGAAAAATCATGGATTTTGGTCATTGGAGGCCCATTTTTTTAAATTACAATGGGCGGCCTGCTGAGGACCAGGTATAAAGCCTATGCAGCGGGCGGAAAGGGCCCTCAATAGCTTTTAGGGATAGAGGTCCTGACATATATCTCAATATATACCCGCCCGCTTAACACCACCTTTAGCCAGTTCTTTGCATGTTATCCATTTTAATTTAAAAAAATAGACCTCCCATGACAAGGGTGCAGGCTAATGCAAGATCTTAACCGGACATTGCTGAATTTCTTTTGAAAAAAAAAATATTTCTGATATACTCCCAAAACTTATCTAACAGGCTAAAAAAACTGATAAAGTCAGTTTTGCTACCATATTAAGGAGAGGTTGATATGCCTTTTGCTCATGATCTTGCAGGGGTTAACCCTGATCTTACACCTGAGGCAATTGCAAGGATCGATGATATAATTGATAGACTGAAAAGTAAACCTGGAAGCCTGATCCCCATATTGACCGGTTGCCAGGGTGTGCTTGGCTATCTCTCTGTGGAGCTGCAGGAGTATATAGCTAAGCGCATTAATATACCAGCCAGTGACATATACGGGGTTGTCACATTTTACTCGTTTTTTACAATGGTTCCCAAAGGCAGGCACACCATAAAGGTGTGTATGGGCACTGCCTGCTATGTCCGTGGCATAGGTGAGATATTGAACAGGATCAAGACAGGATTAAAGCTCAATATCGGTGCTACCAGCCCGGACAGGCGTTTCAGCCTTGAGGCCGTGCGCTGCCTCGGGGCATGCGGGCTTGCGCCGGTTATTGTGGTTGATAACAATACCCACGGAGGGGTAAGTCCTGAAACTGTCTTGGATATTTTAAGGAAGTATGAATAGGCTTTGGCGAAAATTAGATAACCGGACTCGCATAGAGAGCTATTATGAAATTATCTGATGTAAAAATGATATTGAAGGCCGAGGTAATCAGCGGTGATGATGGACTGGATATTGAGGTGAAAGGCGGAGCTGCAAGCGACCTTATGAGCGATCTCTTGAATAAGTCGAAGGAAGGGGGGTTGCTGTTAACCGGGTTGACCAGCATTCATGCCATCAACACAGCAGTCATAGGGGGCATGGTTGCCGTTGTCTTTGTGAGGGGAAAGAAACCTGATAGGGCAATAGTGTCCCTCGCCAGTAAGCACAAGATGCCTATTTTGTCGACACGTTTCAATATGTACCAGTCATGCGGCAGGTTGTATGGCAAAGGATTAAAAAGCATCGAGTGGAATTCCTGACAGGGGAATCACAGGGCTGAGAGATTTTGGGAATCATTAAAGAGTTCAAGATACAGTCAAAGGATTTTGTTCATGCCGGTGAAGGTTCAATGGATATAAGGAATACCCTTAAATCCCTGGACCTTGATGCCGACGTTATTCAACGCGTATCCATTTGCGCCTACGAAGCTGAAATGAATGTGGTAATGCATGGAGGCGACGGCATAATATCAATGAGTCAGGATGAAACAGGCGTAGTGATTGAAGTTATGGATGGCGGCCCGGGGATCGATGACATAAATCTGGCCCTTACAGAGGGATACACCACCGCAGGTGTGGAGGTCCAGCAAATGGGATTCGGAGCAGGGATGGGCCTCCCTAACATAGTAAGAAATTCGGATTATTTTAAAATTTACTCGGAAAAGAAAAAAGGCACCTATCTCGTAATGTGTTTCTGGTTTAACAACAGGATAGGAAATGAATGCCGGGGCAGGTTATTCACACTCTGGGACAATCATAAATATAATGAGGTTGTTTAATGAAGGTTAGGGATATTCAATCGGAGTTCAATCTGGAAATTGCCGCCGGCAGCAAGGGCCTCGACAGGGAGGTTACGGATGGATACTGCGGGGATCTCCTGAGTGATGTTATGGCAAATGCCCGGCGCGGCAACCTTTGGTTCACGATACAGTCACATCAGAACATACTGGCAGTAGCAGTGCTCAAGGAACTGGCGGCGATAGTGCTGGTCAACGGTCACAGACCTGATGACGATACAAGGGCCAGGGCGGATAAGGAAGGCATCCCTGTCCTGCTTTCATCAGGTTCGTCCTATCAGCTGGCAGGGAGGCTTTACACTGCCGGCATTAAAAAGAAAGATGAATGAAACACTTTAAGGGTGATTTGCACATACATACATGCCTGTCTCCCTGCGGTGAGCTGGAGATGAGTCCTTTAAGGATCGTTGAGGAATGCCTCACAAAGGGTCTGGATTTTATTGCGATATGCGACCATAATTCAGCTGAAAACACCGGCGCCGCGGCAAGGGCAGGGACAAAGCTCGGCATTCATGTGCTTCCCGGGCTTGAGATAAATTCCATCGAAGAGATACATGTCCTGGCAGTTTTTGACAGGGAGGAGCAGGCGCTAAAGATGCAGGAAGTTGTTTATTCCTGTCTGCAGGGGACTAACCGGCCTGATATCTTTGGTGAGCAGGTCGTTGTAAACGAGGCAGATGAAGTTGAAGGTTTTAACGGCAGGCTGCTGATAGCCTCAACACAATTAAACATTGACGCAATTGTAAGAGAGATACACAGCCTGGGAGGAATAGCCATTGCCAGTCATGCAGACAGACCCAGCTACAGCATTATAAGCCAGCTGGGTTTTATACCCACCGGCCTTGAACTGGATGCCGTCGAGATCTCCGGCAAGTCAGATATTAAAACCTTTATTGCAGACAATAGCGGCCTGAGGGGATTGCCGGTAATAACATCTTCGGATGCCCATGTACCTGATGATATCGGCAGACGTTACACCTCGTTTTTTATTGAGGCCCCGTGCGTGAATGAGTTGAGGCTGGCCTTCCAGAATAAATCTGAAAGAAGGATTGTATATTAATTGAGGGAAATATCCCTTCACATTCTTGACATTGCCGAAAACGGGATCGCAGCAGCTGCCGATCTGATAAAAATAAAAATATCAGAGTCGAGGCTTAAGAACCTTCTGGAAATCACTGTCAGCGATAACGGCAAAGGGATTGCCCCGGAGCTCATCAAAAAGGTGACTGACCCTTTTTTTACTACAAGGACTACAAGGCGCGTCGGCCTGGTCTTTCTCTCTTTAAAGAGGCCGCGAAAAGATGTAGCGGCGAATTTAACATCAACTCCCGGGAGGGAGAAGGCACGAGGGTCTCTGCGTCATTTGT